>NZ_JBNCAT010000040.1:0-21209 GCF_049808495.1 Acinetobacter sp. G11 | reverse complement strand
TATGGCTCATCAACTAGGATTGCACGTGGTTGCTGAAGGAATAGAAAATCAGGATCAAGCCCAGTTTCTAAAAAAATATGAATGTGATGATTTTCAGGGCTACTATTTTGCCAAACCAGCTGCTCTTAGGGAGCTTAAACTTAATTATAAGTAGATAGGATGAGTATGAAAATAAATACTGTTCCACTCTAATAACGAATACAGTTACGTCCGCTATTTTTAGCCTGATAAAGTTTATTATCCGCCATTTTAAAAACTTCGCTCACATCGGTTGAGCTTTTAGGCCAAAATGCGATTCCAATAGACAGGGTAATTGGGCCGATAGTATTGCTGTTGCTTGATTCCATTGTTTTTCTTAAGCGTTCCGCAGCATTGTAAGCAACCTTAGGGTCTGAAGTGGTCATTAATACAATAAACTCTTCGCCTCCTGTCCGACAACAGATGTCTTCGTCCCTGAAGTTATTTTTCATCAAACTGGCCAGGGTTTTTAAAACGGCATCGCCTTGATCATGACCATAGCTATCATTCACATTCTTAAAAAAATCGATATCAATTGCCAGCACAGCAAAACTTCTTCCTAAACTCACCAATTCTTTCAAGAAAATCTGCATACCGCGCCGATTATATAAACCCGTCAGTGGGTCAGTATTCACATGATGACGTAATTCAGTAATCTTTTCACTGAACGTTTGCGAGCTGAGTAACAATGACGTTCTAAACTTTAAAACTTCAAAATACCAGGGATCGACTTGTTTGATTTTATCTTGAATGTCTGGTTGATTAAGCATGCTGGCCATTTTTGCCAAACTGTTTAAAGGTGAAGAAATAAAGCGTGACATTCGCCAGACAATAAAAAAGATAAACAAATAAAAAATTAAAATTCCAACTGAAACTTTTAAAAGAATATCATTCGCCTGTTTGAACAACTCTTCCGTCGGTTGCTGGGAAACGATAATCCAGTTCACACTGGGAATATCTGCAAAACCTGCCAAATTTTCGACACCCCGACTATTGATTAACCGGACACTTCCCATCCGTGTACGTGTCATATAATCCAGGCCAGTATTATTAATAATTTTTTCTCCAATTCTGCTCGGATCAGGATGAAAAATAATTCGATTCTCCTGATCAATGACATACATATAACTTTTTTTAAAGTCATACTCAGTTGAAAGCATTTTCTGAATTAGATTATTTTTTTGTAAATAAATTGTGCCACCCACCATACCCTGATAATTTTTATTCTGGTCATAAATAGGTTGAGACAGCAGCACAACAAGGTTATGTCTAATTGACCAATAGGGAGGAGAAATATACGTGCTTTTATGCTTTAAAGATTCAACAATTCCCACTGATTTATATGAAATATGGGGGCTCAAATTTAAACTTTGCGGTGCAAAAGAGATGACTCTTCCCTGTTTATCCACAATTAATAAGCTATTAAACTTGTTGGACTGATTTTTAAGACGCTTTGCTTCTTGTTGTATTAACTGAGGATTAGAAAAGTCCTGTCCTAACAGGTCAGCACTATATTTTAACTCTTTGAGCATATCGTCGAAATGCTGATCTGCGCTGTTGGCAACTTTTGAAGCATATTTGACATTCACTAAAAGTGAATTCTGAATTAATTGGTCTTTAATGACATAATTGAGAATAAATACAGAAACAATAAACAAGCACGAAACACTGATAATAATCGAAATCAGGATCAGTTTGCGAAGATTTAATTTAAGTGCCAAGAGAATCTGTTTCAAAAACCTGATCCCGAACGAGTGTGACTTTATTTACATTCTATAACATATTTAATGATTAATTTAACAAATTTATTTGAAATAAACTAGATCATTTATGCTTTTAAGCTCTGGTCTTGAGTAACTGGAACCCGAGCTTAATGCGTAAATCACAGTATAATTTTAAAGTTGAAAAATTGAAAAACTAAATTATAAATTGCCTCAAAATTTACTGTCAGCAGTTCATTTTACTTTATGCGAACAATAAGAATTCTGAAACTACGGCTAATACTGCTTAAGATTCAGGGCTCAAATCATTTTTACAATATGAGCATTTATTTTTAAAAAATATATTTACCGAATAATCTATTAGCTTGATTCAATGTCATACACCCAGTTTCGTGCTTGTTGGTCGGTTATAGATTCACAGACGTAATAGTCGTGATCCCATGCATCTTGATGGAATATCTCTTTCTTAAAGTAAGCCACCTGTTTACCATTTTCGATACAAACAAAGCTTTCGCCTTGGTCTTTGACTTGGGTTCCATTAAGGAAACCGCCTATGCAGAGGAATCGGGATTGTTTGGGCATTCAATAAATTTATAAAATAAATCATATATATTACACTACAGACCATAATCATCAAACTTATGATTAAATGAGTTATTATCATAAATTCATTCCATAGAACCATACTTTCAAAATTAGTGAGAAAAATGAATCAAACTATTGAACATGAAATTACTTTTAACACCTTTTCATTTTATACACATCAGATAAAAAATGCCTTGGATATTTATAATGATAAAACATCTAACTTATTTTTATTAAGAGATCCAATTTATAGTTTCTTCAGTGGACAGGAACTAGCTAAAGAGCATTTTAATAAATATAAGCCAACTGTTTTATCAGAGGGACACCTTTTCTATTTCCTAACACATGAAAATTTTGTAGATTATATAAGAGAAAATTATGAATATTTCTATATATGGTTACGCGCTTGTTACTATTATTGGACAACTCACGATCCTATGTGCAAACTAGGATCTTTAATTTTTCCATTAATCCAAGATTTTATTAAGCCTTCTAAAACTATTACCTACCTTTTTCAATTACACACCTTGCAATCTGTAATTCATTATTTAATTCAGTACGAAGATCCACTTTTAGATAAAGCTCATCAAATTCTTGTTGGATACTTTCCTGCAGAAGAGGAGTATAAAAATAAATTAGAATGGGAACTGCCAATTTTACTTACACAAGATCTTATTTTATCCCGAAAACCAAATACCGAAGAAAATAATGACATACGCACAAAAAATATTCAGAGCATCAAATCTATATACGACGAAGAATCAGAAAACTTCACCCATGAAGGGAAAATTCAAATTTTACTCAAGTTATTCTTCCATGAACAATATTACGAATACTCTTATCAAGAGCTAATCAAAGTTTTAACTGAAGAAGATATAATTAATACGATTAAATCAGGAAATACAGAGTTTCTTAAAAATATTTTTGCAACAATTTTTGAAAAAGGAGATTATCCTAAATGTGTAGCATTATTAAATTTAATTAATCAAAATGAAAGTCAAGCTTCCTTTAGTAGCCAGCATGGAATCTTAATTCCAAATTATCAAAAATTTTCTTTATTGACAAATAATGAACAACTTAATTATTTGTCTTTAGATCAATACCCCAAGTACGAAAAACTTATAGATATAGAAAATCAAGCTTTAACTTTATCTACCGTATTAAAAGATAGCCCTTTAAATGTGCTTTATCAAAATGAAGGAAAACCATATGGTTTTCCTAATAATGAATTTGAATTCTCTGAATTTTTAGATGCAACTATTGATTGTTACTCTCTTAACTCAGATATTTACGAGCAGCTCAACTATTTAACAATAGTTCCTTCTCATAGTCATCCACTTCAAGCTTCTCTCAACAATCTCGGCAAGTTAGCACCAATCATAAATTATTCTTTAAAAGAAATGAAGGAATTCCATAACAACAAGAAATTTGCATTTTTGTTAAGTGAGAACTCTTTAATGCCAGATTATGAAAAAAACTTCATTAAAGCTTATTTTAATGAAGACATACTCATCATTGAAAATCCTTCAGAATATCAAATAAGAGAAATTCTTAATGACGTTAGCTTTACACACATATATATATCTGCACATGGAAACTATGAACACTCATCAAGACAAATAGATAGTTTAGAATTTAACAAAGGAAATGTAATACCTGTCTCAGTTTTTGACAATCTTCATAATTCGAGCGAATACCAGCGTATTATTATCCTGAATGCATGTTCAGGGGCACATCAAGGAATTAATTTAAACTTTTTCCATAAAGGTATCGCATCAAATTTGTTAAAAAATCAATTTGTAGTTTTTTCAAATTTATGGCCAATTTCTTCCGAATATGCAGTAATTCTAGGGATTCTTTTAATATTTAATTTACACAATAATGATGATTTACGAGAAGTTTATCATAGTACTTTAAATACTTTAAAATTAGATAACTCAGTTATTTCTGAAACTTTAAAAATGTTACATCCTGCTTTTGAAAGTATTGTAAAAAAGATATCTGATGTAGATAAATCCTTTGTAAAATTAAATGATTTTAGAAATTTAGGCGCATTTTGCCTATATAACTAAAAAATAAGGGCTGATAAATCAGCCCTTATTTTCAACTACTTAATCAATTAAGACAATTGAGCAGCAGCAATTTTCTTAGTATCGATGTCTTTAGCAGCATCTGTATACTCGCCCATCTTGTCGAAGTTCAAGTATTGGTAGATGTCAGCAGACATGCTGTCAATTTGAGCTGCATATTGTTGGTATTCTTCTGGAGTTGGTAATTTACCAAGTACAGCAGCAACAGATGCAAGTTCAGCAGACGCCAAGTAAACGTTAGCGCCTTGACCTAAACGGTTCGGGAAGTTACGGGTAGAAGTCGATACACAAGTTGTGTTCGGAGCTACACGCGCCTGGTTACCCATACATAATGAACAGCCTGGCATTTCAGTACGCGCGCCAGCTTTACCATAAATGTTATAGAAACCTTCTTCCATCAATTGGTGCTCGTCCATACGAGTTGGAGGAGCCAACCATAAACGAGTAGACAATGAACCACCAGGTACTTTATCAAGTAATTTACCAGCAGCACGGAAGTGACCGATGTTTGTCATACATGAACCAACGAATACTTCGTCAATTTTCACGCCTTGAACGTCAGAAAGAAGTTTAGCGTCATCTGGGTCGTTCGGGCAGCAAAGGATAGGTTCTTTGATGTCAGCTAGATCAATTTCATACACTTTAGTGTATTCAGCATCAGCATCAGCTTTAAGAAGTGATGGGTTCGCTAACCATTTTTCCATGTTCTCAACACGACGAGCCATAGTACGCGCATCGCCATAACCTTCAGAGATCATCCACTTAAGCATGGTGATGTTTGAACGAAGGTATTCAGCAACTTTCTCTTCAGAAAGCGTGATTGAACAGCCAGCAGCAGAACGTTCAGCAGAAGCATCAGAAAGTTCGAACGCTTGCTCTACAGTCAGGTCAGTTTCCATTTCTGTCAGGTCGATCTCAAGGATACGACCAGAGAAGATATTTTTCTTACCTTTCTTCTCTACAGTTAAGTCACCTTCTTTAATTGCGTAGTAAGGAATCGCATGTACAAGGTCACGTAAAGTGATACCAGGCTGCATTTTACCTTTGAACTTCACAAGTACAGACTCAGGCATGTCAAGTGGCATAACACCAGTTGCTGCAGCGAACGCTACAAGACCAGAACCCGCTGGGAATGAAATACCGATTGGGAAACGAGTATGCGAGTCACCACCAGTACCAACTGTATCTGGAAGAAGCATACGGTTTAACCAAGAGTGGATAATACCGTCACCTGGACGTAAAGACACACCGCCACGGTTCATGATGAAATCAGGAAGCGTGTGTTGCATTTGTACGTCAACTGGTTTTGGATACGCAGCTGTGTGACAGAAAGATTGCATAACGAGGTCAGCAGAGAAACCTAGGCAAGCCAAGTCTTTCAATTCGTCACGAGTCATTGGACCAGTTGTATCTTGAGAACCAACAGTCGTCATCTTAGGTTCGCAGTAAGTACCTGGACGAACACCTTGACCTTCTGGAAGACCACAAGCGCGACCTACCATTTTTTGAGCTTGAGTGAAGCCTTTACCAGTATTCTCAGGTTGAACCGGAGTACGGAATAAAGTTGAAGGTGCAAGACCTAAAGCTTCACGTGCTTTAGCTGTTAGACCACGACCAACGATCAGGTTGATACGGCCACCAGCACGCACTTCGTCTAGAAGCACTGGAGTTTTAAGTTCAGCTTCAGCGATTTGCTCGCCATTTTTAGAAGCAGTCACTTTTGCAGCGGCATGATCGATGTTAAGAACGATTTCGTCGCCCATGTTCATGTTAGCAACGTCGATCTCGATCGGTAATGCACCAGCATCTTCCATCGTGTTGAAGAAAATCGGAGCGATCTTAGAACCTAAGCAGTAACCACCGTCTTTTTTGTTCGGGATGTGAGCGATTTCATCACCGAAGAACCAAAGTACAGAGTTAGTTGCAGATTTACGAGAAGAACCTGTACCAACAACGTCACCTACATAAGCAACCTGGTTGCCTTTCGCGATGAGTTCTTTGATTTGGTTTAACGGACCAACTTCACCAGGAACTTCCGGGTTGATACCGTCACGTACGTTTTTCAACATCGCATTTGCATGTAATGGGATGTCTGGACGGCTCCAAGCGTCTTGAGCTGGAGACAAGTCATCAGTGTTGGTTTCACCAGTAACTTTGAATACTGTTAATTTGATTTCTTCTGGAACATCTTTACGGCTTGTGAACCATTCAGCATCAGCCCAAGATTGAAGCACAGCTTTTGCATTTGCGTTACCCGCTTTCGCTTTATCAGCTACGTCGTGGAATGCATCAAATACAAGAAGAGTTTTTTTCAGCGCTTCAGCAGCAAGCTCACCAAGAGCAGCGTCATCAAGTAAAGCAACTAAAGGCGCAACGTTATAACCACCAAGCATAGTACCTAGTAAGTAAACCGCACGTTCTTTAGAAACTAATGGAGAAGTTGTTTCACCTTTTGCCACAGCAGCCAAGAAAGCAGCTTTAACATAAGCAGCTTGGTCAACACCTGCTGGAACACGGTTTTCAAGCAAGTCAACTAAAAATGCTTCTTCTCCAGCTGGGGGATTTTTTAATAGTTCAACCAAGTCAGCTGTTTGAGCATCGTCAAGTGGCTTCGGTGGGACTCCGAGTGCAGCACGTTCTGCAACGTGTTGGCGGTAAGCTTCTAGCACGGTGTTATTCCTCTTTTTTAAAAAATTATTTACGAATTCCAGCTTATTCAAAGCTTCGCAAATAATATGGACTGCTAAATTTTACTAAAATTCCAGTTAAAAGTTAATGCAAGTACAGTGTTTCTTTGTGATGCCCATTATTTTGTAGCTAAATGATGCGCATATCGATTACACAATAAGCAAATCCTTCACTTTTAAAGCTTTTTAATGATGAAAATTCACTTTTAATGGAACATTAAACATAAAAAAGACAACCCTATGTTGCCTTTTTTGCTTTTATAAAAATATTCAACCTTAGTGGACAGTGGTTGCTGTTAAATATTGAGCTAATTCCGCGCGATTCCCGGTAAATTTAACGGCACATTCATCTTCAAATAAGCCCTGATACTGATTACTGGCAAATGAAATATCAACCAGATAGCGTGGATAATGCTGATCTGCCAATTTTTTGCGCAGAAACACTTTATCTCCCACACTCAGGACATAATTTGCCCCACCAATAATCGCTACACCATGCTCATCTTCCAAGAGCAAATCTTCATGATGCAAGTAGCCAATCACATCCATATTTCTACTCCAGTCGTTATAATTCTTTATCTCATTATTCAATAACAAGATAAGCTTTTCTATATTTTTACTTAAGCAAATGTCACAATTTATTTTTTAATTTTGCTTAGGCTATTTTATAGATAGATATAAAAAAACCGTTCATTAGAACGGTTTGTAATTTGGCATCTTGTCATGCGGCGTGGCGATACATTTTTCGGTAATTTTCTGCTTGAATTGATTACGGCTGGCTTCCGGATCTTGAGTGATTTCCTGCAATGGAAATGCATAAACCTGTTCAATAATATCCAGAATAAAGGTTTTGGTGATTTGATCTTCAATCTTGTTGGCGTGTTCTATAGCTGCCTCTTTGGTAATGGTATTTTGACGGTCATACATAATATTGTTTGCCGCATTACCCATACTCGTACAATAGCCTTTCCACTGCTCTTCAGGTGTTAATGGCTTCTTTTCAGTACAGCCCACCAAAGCAACCAATGCCATCAAAGTGAATAACTTTTTCATCAATGTTTCTCCTGTTGCCTCCTATCATAATCAAAGTTAGGCAAAATACGAAATCATGGAAACCTCATATCGAGAAAAATCATGAGCGAGAAATAAGATGAATGATACAAATAAGATAAGCCCTATTTTAGCTTAAGGTATTCAATAAATACGTGGAATGAAACCTGTGTATGTTTTAACTCACCCGCTTTAAATGATGCACGCCATTTAAAATAATCAGCCAGTTACAAATTTCAGTTATAAAAAAACAGCGATAGGTAGCGATTCATTTGCATAAGCTCAAACATAGCTGTATGCTTAAGGACAACTAGAAAAATAGTTTGTTCTGGTAAATCTTCTTGTATTTCGCAGTTTTAGTCATAATCCTTCGTTTTTCAGATTTAAAGTTCCATTCTTCTTTTCAAGTTAAATTATCTGGCTTTTCAATAAGCTAAAAACATTTTTATAGGATTGTATTATGTCTAACACTGTAAAAGGCACTGTTAAATGGTTTAACGAAACTAAAGGTTTCGGTTTTATTCAGCAAGAAAATGGCCCGGACGTTTTCGCTCATTTCAGCGAGATCACAGGTTCTGGCTTCAAAACTTTAGCTGAAGGCCAACAAGTTGAATTCAGCATCGCTCAAGGTCAAAAAGGCCCGAATGCTGTAAACATCGTAGCACTATAATTTTAAAATCACGCTTGCCTGCTGCAAGCATGATTTTTAAGAAGCGAGAGTTTGACTCTCGCTTTTTTTGTGCTTTATAGAATGCTTATGCGCTAACTTATGGCGTTTTATTTAACAATTGATCTACCAGTTCATTGATTTTAGTTTCGGTACTCCGCCATTTATTTAATGCAAATCCTCCATTGCCCTTTAATCTGAAGGATGCTTCAGACACCTGGCGGCCATTCTGAATCAAGTTAAACCGTGCAGACACCATATATGGCGCAAGATCCCATGCTCTTAAAGCCGTATAATGCAGTGTAGTCTGACAGAAACTTAAATTATCGGTTTCTTTGTAGGTTTGTGCCTGAATGTTGTAGCGTGCAAAACTCTTCACAATCAATTGATCAAAATTATTAATGATGACTTTTGGATTATGAACAATACATACCTGCTTAATCGACTCCGGATGAAATCCAGTGCTATGATTCACCTGAATAGCCGTACAACCGGTCAAGCCACTCGCCACCATCCCCACAATCAATAATTTTTTCATTCTAACCCTTCTTATAATTAATAATAAAACAGTAAAAACAATATTTTATATCATAAAAACCGCCCGAAGGCGGTTAATGATGAAAAGAAGATCACACCGCTAAATTTAGAAGCGCCAGTTATAGAACACGTCGATCGCACGTTCTAGTGACTGACTCGCTTCCAGATATAAACGCTTGTTCATTTGATAACGCAGGGTCAATTTGTTGACCGGTGTAAATACCCCTACACCATAACGGATAAACAGGTCCGGCGTAATATAACCTGTCACGCTTACCTGAGTATCATCTCCCGTTCCCTGTGCATCCAGCGCCAGACCGCTCAGACCAAAAGTACGTCCAATCTGGTTGGTGAGAGCGCGTGTACCGCCTAAGCCCATACTGATTCCGGCAGCCGCAATGGTATTGTTGACATCGGACCTAAAGCCCGCCTCCTGACTGATACCACTAGCCCCTTCATTAATACGGCCGGTAATAATGGCATTTAAGGCTTCCTGTTCAGACAATCCGGCATCGTTATAGACCTGAATATTCGGACTGGTTGCAGTACCTGTTACGCGCACCCCAACCAGGCTACCCTGTACGGTCTTATTGGCATCGATATCCAAAGTCGGGTTATATAAAGGACCGTTAAAACGTGCAATCGCACGATTCAAATCCAGGCTTTGTCCATACGCTTCAATTTTTACCCGTTGGCTGACCCCAATTGCACCATTGGCACGCATGGCGGTTTCAAGTCCACGTTGTGACAGATACAAACGCCCTGCCAGTGGAATACGGCTATCAAAGCCCTGGAAAATCACCTGATTACCTAAATTAACCATGACATCGGCACGGATATCCCAAGGTCGGGCTGCCCTTAATATGGCCAGCTGATCTTGTCCTTCACGCACGATTCGCACATCTGAAGATACATTGACCACCGGTGCAGAAGCTTCAGGCATCGAGATTAAGGCACGTGGCACATCCACCTTACCGCTTAAGCTTAATTTCTTCTTAAACGGCAGCACATCTAAAGACAAATCCGGAGTAACCACAGCGGTGATTAACGGCGCCTGACGCATAAGCAGGTTTTCACCTTTTAAATGCAACTGAATGCGGGGATCATCTTTCCAGTTTACACTGCCGGTTAATGCGCCTGCACCTTGACCACTGTTAAATGCCCCGTTAATGGTGGCATGATCCTGGCGAATGGAAGAATAGACCTGAATATTGGTTAAATTCACCGGCAAGGAAATCATGCTGATGGCACCATCTTTCAGGCGCATTTCACCATTAAATAAAGGCTGCGTTAAGGTACCTCCAATCTTTCCGGCAAAAGACAGGTTGCCAGCCATTGAACGAACATCTTGAATAAAAGGCTTAAAGACTTTCAGTTGTACCTGATCGAAGGCGATCTCACCGCGCATCGGCATACTTTTTGTATAAGGATCTATAATGACATTGGCATAACCGGTACCGATTTCAGGGGTTTTTACATCTAAACGAAGCTGTAAACCCTCAGCGACACTTTTTGCCACCACTGCAATTTCATTATACTTCAGTGTAGAACCCACATCTTGGGGATCTTCAGCTGCCAGCCCGATCACGCCACTACGTGTCACCAGTCGTGCATCAATTTTTGGTTTAGCGCCTTTTACCCAGGCGGCTTTGGCATAGCCATTGACCTTACCGGTAATTTCCAGACCTTCCGGCATAAAGGCAGCAAAATCATTTAAATCGACATTTTGGGTAATGAATGAAACATTACCTCTGGTTTTACTGACCCGAATCGGTTGGTCAAAACACAACTGGCTTTGCTGACTCGACCAGCAATGTGCACCGACAAACAATTCGCTTTTGGCAGAACTATAAATCACAGAAGCATTTTGACGTTGGACCAAACGTGCACGTAAAGAATCAAAATCACCGTTCTGGATTTGCCCCAGCCAGTCATTTTTCGCATTAAAACCACCAGCCAATTGCACATAGAATTTGGAAATCCGGTTTTGCGCCTGTATTTTCAGAATGTGGGCTTTACGTGTGCCCGCCAGTGAAATTTCACCATGCTGAATCTCACGCGCACCGCTACGTAAGTTATCCATTTTCGCAGTCATCAACGTCGGGGTGAGCTCTGAAGTCGGCAATTCACCTTGTATCCGTAACTTTTTAACACTGAATAACTGGTTAAACCCAAAATCATCAACGGCCAGATTGGCCGTCGCCTGCAAGCGTGGCTGGGATTGCACATTCAAATAGCCATAGGCACGACCACGCAGACCGCTGTAAATTTCATACAAGGCCGGTGCATTGATTTTCAGTCTTAAGTTCTGTGCATTGCCTGTGGCCTGAACCTGATTTTTTGCGTAAGAAAGATATAAGTTATTGGCTTCAAACTGTTGTGGCAAAAAGCCTTTTTGATTTGAATTAATCACCATTGCCAAATTTCCTGTTCCGCGAACAGGTTTATTGTTGATAATACCGGCGATATTCAGTTTCTGGATATTAATACGTTTTAAGCTGTCCGACCAAACCCCTTCAGTTTTCACATTACCGGACAATTCACCGCGCACAGACGAGACAAAATAATGCGGTTTAAAACGTACCAGGGATGCATTGATATTCCAGCCCAAACCATTTTTAAGATGGAGCAGACCACTGGCATAAATTTTCCCGGCAATGCCTGAATGTTTCAATTCATCGACTTTAACCAGTTCTGGCGTACCGGAGATTTTGAACTTGAGCATGCCTTCGCTAGCCGGAATCTGACTGGCATTGAGTGCACCGTCATAATTGACGGCAAAACTTTTAAATGCGCCACCTGCCTTCTGATCATTAAACAGAATCGCGACCGTACTACGTCCGGTTAAACGTACCGTTTCGTTATTATTTTGCTGCGCCAGACGCCCGGTTAAATTAATTCCGTTCAGATGGATAATCTGCTGATTCGGTTTGGCAAAACCGTTGGCTTTGACTTGCCCATTGAGCAGATTCACCGGTGCAGCCGCTGCAACCGTTTGCGGATTAAAATCTTTGGCATTGAGAATGGCATTCCATTTCAATTGCCGTTTTTTGGTTGGCAAATCTACTTTGGCACTGCCGCTTAAACTGCCTTTACCCGCCACATAACTAAAACTCGGGATATTTAAATCATTATTTTTGAAATTGAGCTGTGCGGTATACAAGCCTTCAGGCAACCATCCCTTATCATTTTTGCTCACCGCAGTGGCGACATGAATATTCTGCCTGCCTTCAACCAGCGCCAATTTTGCGTCGCCCGATTTACTGCTTAACCAGCCCACATAAGGTACGGCGCGATCAATATTTTGCCAGGCCACATTCAGCAGTATCGGATTGGGTTTTTTGCCCTTTTGCTCGTCCTGATCGAGCTTTAAGTTCCAAGTTTCATAGCGGTCAAAATCAACCAGTGCAGTTAAATGCAGGCCATTTTCCAGACGGCCTTTAGAGGCAATTTTGGCATCCAGACTAGGCGGCAAGAAATCCTGGATGATTTGCGGAATCAGTTTGTCTTTGGGATTAATTTTATCGACACGGCCATTCATGTCCCAGGTGACACGGTCTTTCCAGCTTACCACACCTGCAACATTCACCGCCCCATTCATGAGCTGGCCATTTAAATTGCTAATGTCGAGCTGATGTACCAGGTTGGTATGCATGCTGCCGTTATATTGGCCTTGCGGAATATTCTTGCCACTTAAGTCCGTAATCGCGTCGATATTTAAACGCTTAATGTCCCCATTAAATTTAGCCACGCCTTTCTTGGTATACAGTTTTTGTTCCGTCAGCAAAGGCCAATGGTAATTTTTAAACTTTAACTCGCCAAACATCGGCACATGTTTGCGTACCGGATGCAGCACCACCCAACCGGTCAATAAATCTGGAGTATTGGTCGCCACGCCTGCCTGAATCGTATCTAAAGAGCCGGTTGCCACCACCTTGATATCATGAATATTCAGGCTTTTATGCAGTGCAGGTATGTTCAGATCTCCCACAGCATCTAAAGGATATTTCCCTTCAAATTTCATGTTTCCGCTGGCATTTTTGACGGAAAGATAGCCCATATCCATCCGGGAATCTTCAAACTTCAATTCTGTACCAGACCACAGCGCATTATTCAGATGGATATCGTGAAACTTTACACTGGAACTAGCAGTTTTAATCAACAGATGATCGACATCTGCCGTATCTAAACGCAAAACAAAGGGCAAACGGATTTCATTAAATTTAAATGGTTTATCACTCGGTGGATGTTTGCTGATAATTTGCAGATTGCGCACATCGGCACGATTCAGATGAATTTCTTTTTTCAGGATGGCACGCCAGCCCAGGGTGACATCTGCGCGGTCGATTTTAACGTCGACAGGTTTGAGCGTGACTAAAATATTTTTTAAGATGATGCCACTGAGCAGATTACCGCCTTCATATTCATAATGAATAATCTGCTGACGCTCTAAAACACGGTCCAGCAGGAATTTGCTGCCTTTATCGGTACTAAACATGACGGCGAAAGAAGCAATCAGCAACACAAACACGATAAGCAGCGTAAACAGTACACTCCTTAAAATACGACGCTTTTTCGGTCTAGGTGTTTCCGTTTCCGGTTGCTGTTCTACTTCAGCCATAATACTCTCTAAAAACTAAAATTTATAAAAACCAGCATTTATAATTGTGAACCAATAAAGAAATGCAGACGTATTGGATGATTGTCATCAGAAATACCTGAAGCCACATCTATACGGATAGGGCCAATTGGCGATGCCCAACGCAGCCCCAAGCCCACACTGTAGGCAGTTGGCGTATTAAAATCTTTATCGTAAGCATTGCCGACATCACTAAAAATGGCTGCACGCCAGCCTTCTTTAAATTGATAGTTATATTCAAGTGATCCCACAGCCAGGGCCTGACCACCGATTTTAAATCCATTTTCTTCCGGCGATAGACTTTTATAGTCAAAACCACGTACTGTCTGGTCACCCCCGGTAAAATAACGCAGGTTATAGGGCACCTTGCTAAAATCCTGGGTCAAGATATAACCTAAATCACCCCGCCCGACAAACTGGTGACTATCATTTTCACCCAATGAATAAATAAAACGCCAGCCTGCGTTGAGAATGGCCATATCGGCATCGGACAATAATGACTCGCTGCCAAGTTCGACCTTATAGGTCTGCTTAAAGCCCTTACCCGGGTTTACGCGTTTATCACTCGTGGTCAGTGATGCTTCATAACCCAACAATAAAGATTGCTGCTGGTCATTGGCATTGGCAATAAATGCATCCGGAATTTCATTGGCATTAATGGTTCCTTGCTGGGAAATCTGGTCCAAACGATAGCGAAGACCAAAAGTATGTTGCCAGCTACCACGCGGTCTTTTAATAATTCTGTCAGCACCTGCCACAGCAGATTCAATCATCAAGCTATTGCCCTGTGCCACATCATCACGTTCTTCGCGTTCATAACCGCCCACGATACTGATATAGTCATTGATGGGATGGTGATAGGGAATATTATAACGTCCATCTATAGACTGGCGAATTTGCGAAATTTCCATGTTGGCATCAAAAGAATGCCCACGACGGTTGACTATGGCACGGCGGTACTGAGCACGTAATCGTGCTCCAGTATCGGAACCATAACCCGCCCCCAGTTCTGCACTATTTAAACGGTCCGCATTCAAGGTCACGATTACCGGAATCTTTTTCTCTTCACGTGCCTGAACTTTTAAACGTTCTTCTTCAGATTGTTTGCTTTCCTGCTCTGCACGCATTTGACGCAGATTCTCGTCACCTTCAGTTTCATCTCTACCCGCAAACTGGGTTTCATCGGCTACAGATTGGGTCACTTCTCTGGCAGAAGCGACCTGTTTTTTATCCTGAACCGCAGCTTCACTTTCAGAGATTTTCTGCTGATCGACCAGAGCCTGAATATCGGGTGGCAGTTCCAGCGGTTTTTCAACTGGATCTGGCCGTATTGCATCCACCAAGGTGTAATTAAAATAACGCGAGTTGGTGAGGTTATTGGCTAAGCCATTGACACGCCAAAAGGTATAATCGGCACCATCTTCCCAGGAAACCATGCTTTGCAGAACATCCATGTCAATCGGAAATGGCTGTGACGGATCACTCATGCGGAATTCAACTGGACCTAACTTGTAGCGGTCTCCCGTTTCATAGCGCAGATTTACATCGGCCGTATTTTGCGGCTGGGCTACTTTGACATCATGCAGGCGCCAATAGCTGTCAAAGTAACCATTATTGGTGGCAGCATCGCCAATGCGGGTTTTGGTTTCTTCATATAGACCATGATTGAAAATATCACCTACATCCTGATCGGGCAAAAGCCTAATCACCTGAAACTGGGGCTGATTTTGTCCTGCACCGCTAAATTCAATATTCTGTGCTTTAATTTGTACCGGTGCATTTGCCGTCACTCTGACCCGGACACGACTCTCACTGAGTTTCTCGAATTTAAATTCGGCATTGTAAAAGCCGACTGCTTGTGCAGCCTGATTCGACAGCGTTCTCAGCTGCGGCAATGCCGAAGGAAAATCACTGAAGGATTCCCGGGTAAAGCTGGAAAGTTTGGCCCTGATATTTTCTTTCAGATTTTCCATAGCCTGTGCATAAGCCTTGGCGGACACATCGCTACTATTGGGTGTAGGGACAATAATCACATCGGCACTGATACGATCCAGCTTGGCGGTGTTGAGTTGTCGCGGCGGACGTATTTTATACAACCAGCGTTTAAAGAAATTCGGTTCTTCAATTTCATCAGTGGGTGCCTGTTCAGGCAAGGTTTTACCGGCTGCATTAGCTTCAACCACAATCTGGCTATCGGCCTGAATATTCGACATCAGCTGATCAATATTCACCGGTGCCTGATTAATTTCAACCAGTTCCTGTTGCGTGGCATCTGAAACCACCGCTTCTGTACCCTGACCTGCACGGTATTGCTGAGCTTCCTGTTTCGCCTCTTCAGCCACCCGAAAAATTTCATTTGCCATTTCTGCACTGACAGGAGTAATCGGCAGCTCTTCCAGATCCTCAAATTCAATCGGCTTGAATTCTTCCAGCGGCTGTGTTGCCTGCTCTTGCTGCTCCAGCATTTGCAGGCTGTCAGGTTCAGGCGGGTTTTGTTGCAGGTTTTCCAGTTTTTCCAGTTCTGCACTGCTGCTCATGCCCTGCTGAACAGCTTCATTCTTGAGCTGTTGCTGAAATTCTGCTTCAGTGAGAGGAGGATTTGGCTGATTGGCTTGTGCAAAACTGTGCTGAGCCAGTAACATGAATACCAGACTGAGTCCGAATCGTTTATGCTCATTGTTCCACTGTAAAATGGAATTGACACTTAAAGTAAGTGCCGACTTTTTAAAATTCAGTTTTGAAAGCATAAAAAACTCTAAACTCATATAATATTTGTAATGGAAACGTCCGATGAAAGCTTGCTAACAAACTCAAATCTATTGGAATTTTCCCAAAAGTATAGGTTGAAAACATCATACATGATTTTTATTGTGTTTTACCAAATGCTCACATTTCTTAATAAAACTTAATGAAGCCCAGAAACCATGGAAAAAAATGAACATCTCTTAGGCACACGTCGATTTTTACCGATGTTTGTTACTCAATTTTTCGGGGCCCTGAATGACAACGTCTATAAACAAGCCTTGTTACTGGTCATTACCTATGGTTGGATCAATCAGCAAGCGGCCAGTGTCAGTACGCTGAATAACCTCGCAGCCTTGTTGTTTATTTTACCCTATTTCATTTTCTCTGCGACAGCGGGACAGATTGCCGATAAATACGAACGCTCACAACTGGTACGGGGCATCAAGATTCTTGAAATCGTGATTATGCTGATTGGCTCTGCGGGCTTTCTACTGGGACATTTGTGGCTGTTATTGGTGGCTTTATTTTTAATGGGCACTCACTCGACCTTCTTCGGTCCAATCAAATATGCCATTTTGCCGGAGATTTTAAAGCCCAATGAACTGATGTCGGGCAATGCCTTATTTCAGTCGGGAACCTCGATTGCCATTTTGGTCGGGATGATTTTAGGCGGTGCAGTCATTTCCGCATCTGACGGTAATCTGATCTGGATTAGCCTCACCATCGTAACCATTGCCGTTTTAGGTTATCTCTCCAGCCGTTTTGTATTAAAGCAAAAAGTGACTGCACCCGATGTCCAGATAGACTGGAACTTTTTTAGAACCAGTTTTCAGACCCTGGGCTATGCCAAAAGTTTACCGGTGGTGTTTCTGATTTTATTGGGCAATTCCTGGTACTGGTTTTATGGCGCGACCTATCTCACCCAGATTCCGCAGCTGACTCAACAAAACCTGCATGCCTCTGAAAATGTGGTCAGCCTGCTATTAACCTTCTTTTCTGTCGGGATTGGCGTGGGTTCGTTATTGTGCCGCAGAATTGGCGGTACGGAAATCAATTTGAAGATGGTTCCCATTGGGGCAATTGGCCTGACTGTGTTTGCTTTTTATCTGGCAGCAAGTTTGGCTTTTGTTCCTGAACGTACAGGCGAGATGCTCGGCTTAAAAGATGTCTTTACCCAAGGCTGGAGTTATTATCATGTCATGCTTGCTGTGACATTGCTCGGCATCAGTGGCGGTTTTTATATCGTACCGCTTTATGCCATGATGCAGGCCTTTTCGCCACAATCACACCGCGCGCGGGTGGTTGCTGCAAACAACATTCTCAATGCCGTATTCATGGTATCCTCTGCAATATTCTCCATTATCATCTTAAGTATATTTAAGATTGATATTAAAATACTTTTTAGTATCACAGCGATTCTAAGCGCCATTTTCACTACATGGCTCCTGTTCAAGCTCAAGCCCATGCTTGCTGCACAGCAACAAGATGCTTTAGAGGATTAATTTTATGCGCCAATATACCGGTATCGACAAATTTATTCATTCGTTTGACCAGGCACTACGCAGTCTGGTTCCCGGAACGACCTCTGCACATCGTGAAAATCCAGGCCATGATGCAGAAACCAAATTAGGGGTTAGCGAAGCACGCCATGTCGCAGGTTTAATGCGAGTCAATCATAGTGGTGAAGTGTGTGCCCAGGCGCTTTATCATGGTCAGGCTCTCACCGCCAAACTCCCGAATGTACGCCGTGAAATGGAACAGGCTGCAATTGAAGAACAGGATCATCTGGCCTGGTGTGAAGACCGTTTAAAAGAACTGGATAGCCATACCAGTTTGCTCAATCCGGTTTGGTATGGCCTGTCTTTTGGTATGGGTGCAATTGCCGGTATTGCCGGTGACAAATACAGCCTGGGTTTTGTGGCAGAAACCGAACGTCAGGTCAGCTTGCATTTACAGCATCACATCAGCCAGTTGCCTGAACAGGATGAACGTTCACGTAAAATATTGGTGCAAATGAATGAAGATGAACTGCACCACAGAGATACGGCACTGAACGCTGGCGGTGTAGATTTGCCAGTACCGGTCCGGATTACCATGACAGCCATTTCCAAACTGATGACCAAGACCAGTTATTATATTTAATCTGCTTTGGCATGATTGAGCCCACTTGAATGTGGGCTTTTTTATGCCTATTTAATTGAATGTTTATGCTGAATGAGCAACGTATAAATCATCCGTGCCAGTAAAATACAGCCCACCACAGCCAGTATAATATAAATATCCTGATGATAAGGCAGTATTTTTTCCCAAAATATATGTAACCAGTGACTGATCTGCAAACCCACACTCACAACAACAAAAGCCCAGATAAAACAGGCCAGCAGGTTAACCAGGATATATTTCCCTAGCGGATAAGCTTTAATTCCAATAGAGATGGGTAAAATGGTTCTAAGTCCCCATGCAAATCGCATCAATAAAATAGTCAGCACCGGATAATTGTCGATGACACTGCTGGCCTGAGCAAATTTTTGCCCCAGTTGCGGCTTGCTTTGTATGATTTTCTGACCATAACGTGCGCCAATCTGATAGTAAAATTGATCGCCAATAAAACTACCCGCCATCGCGACCATTATAAGCAGCCAAAAATGAAAAATATGCTGATGCACTGCATAGGCGCCGAGGATCAGGACGGTTTCACCTTCAAATAAGGTACCAATAAAAATGGCAAAATAACCATAATGTTGTAACAGATCAGCCCAGTTCATTTTTTTAATGTGCCTGATGACAATTTTACTATCATCATGAGATCACTCTTCATTGCAAAGAACAGTCTGGTTGCTTTATGAGGCGTTTATATTTCATCAGTAAAATAAAGTGATTGCTTGGTTGACCTCATCAAGATGTGTTGCTTTTAGCTTTGTCATGGGCATGACATTACTTATAGATCTTATTTATCTTTAATAAACTGTTTTTAAAAAGCTTTTTAACTCCAAGAAATGAATCTAAAAATATCAAAATAAGCCTGTTTTCTTGTAAGTTTTAACTTACAACACGTGTCTAAAATCTAAGTGGGATAAACAGGCTTTTATAGCACCATTTAATGCTTATATTTTTGTAAAATTTATACAATACGATGATCAAAACATATAAAAAAATTCATCCATATACTTTATAAAAATAAATACAAGCTGCACAAATAACAAAAAAACCAACAACAAAAATAATTTAAGGAGCAAGGTATGTCTACCCAGTTCAATTTTGTCTCTGTCAAAAAAAAATCTAATATTCATTTTGATGGTTGTTCTATCAGTCATGTGATTGAGTTGAAAGATGGAACCAAAAAGACCTTAGGCGTGATTCTTCCCACGGAACACCCTCTGGTTTTTGAAACGCTAGTTGCTGAACGCATAGAAATTGTTTCAGGCAAATGTCTGGTTCAGATTGGCAACAATCAACAGAGTCAAACCTATTATGCGGGTGAGTCTTTTTATGTGCCTAAAAAAACCCAATTTAAAATTATCACGGATGACATTATTGATTATGTTTGCCATCTGGAAGATCGTTAAATTTGGCCATGAATCAACCATAAAAAACCCCGGCATCCTGCCGGGGTTTTTCGTATGGGTTCGCTCAGTATAACTCCTGTCGTACCTTACAGTCCTTGTGCGTATCGTTATTCTTATTATTATGTGGAACTTCCTGTTCCTGATGAATCCATCATAGGAAATTGCAGCCAGGTCGTACAGGCGCAAAGGGCCGGAATTGACGTAAGCAAATGCGTACAAGACCGGCTAAAAACTGTCCCAGGTTTATCCGCAGAAATTGGGGATAATTTTATATCCTGGAATCTTGATAATCGTGCAAAAATGCCAAAATTGAGCGTTTTTAGCTGATTTTATTGGCTAAACATTACAGATTTGATTAAAAAATATACGAGTTATTAAATCGTGCGTTTTTTAATCTTTTTTGATTCTGTTTTTGATAAATAAGTATTTGATAAATAATAATATTTAAAAAATCATTTCGTATAACGGCCATTATATTAAATAACATGTGTTAGTCATATTTACATCTAGGTTATAAGAGATATTTTATAAAGGGAATAAGCGGTCAGAAATCACGCTTTTCATGATCATGGTGGTAGTAAGTTTTTTAACCCCGGGAAGAGCAGAAAGCTTCTCATCATATAATTTTTGAAAAGTACTAAGATCACGGGAAACTACATGTAATAGATAGTCAGGATCTCCAAATAAACGCTGTGCTTGAGTGATATTGGGGATATCAAGAATAGTTTCTTTAAACTTAGCAACGGTATTTTTATAACCATCTTTCATAGTCACAAATACAATAGTCGAAAAATTGGTGGTGTTTCAAAAAGTATGCTAGCGTTAAACAAATCCGTTATTAAGGTAAAAGAAAGTCAAATCAAAGGCTTTAAAATGATTTTCGAGCTTTTTAGAAAAGTTGCAA
>NZ_JBNCAT010000039.1:0-21269 GCF_049808495.1 Acinetobacter sp. G11 | reverse complement strand
ATCACTCAACGTTTGAATCATCGCCCAAGAAAAAGACTCGGCTTTAAAAGTCCGAGTCAGGTATTATGGCAACAACATGGTGTTGCACTTCAAATGCTAATCTAAGAAATAAAAAAGCCCTAATTCAACAACTGGGCTTTTTCATGATGTTTTTCATTGCACTACTATTTTAATCACTCTTCATTTTGTAGTGACAATCCAAACTTCTTGAATATCTTGGCACGGCGTTTTGGATGAATATTGGCTTTATTTAAATCGCCCTTATAGTGGTCGAAAACGCGTTTATCCATCATTTTAAACCAGAGCGATGGAATTAAAGCCGGCAATAACATAGTGGCATATCCACTCGGCAATTCAGGTGCTTCATCAAAGTGACGTAAAGCCTGAAATGGACGTGTCGGATAGGCATGATGATCGGAATGACGCTGCAACTGGTACAAAAATAGGTTGGTCGTAATATTGTTATTGTTCCAGCTATGCTCAGGCATGGTCCGTGTATAAGTCCCATCTTCCTTTTTATCGCGCATCAAACCGTAATGTTCAATATAGTTAATAATTTCAAACAAACTGATTCCATAAAATGCCTGCGTGGCCAAATAAGGAATCACGTCTTTACCAAACAGCTTCAGCATGCTGGCATGGAAAGCGGCACTCATGGCCCAGCCTTGAAACAATTCATTTTCCTTACTAAAGAAAGATAAGCCTTTACGTTTCAAACGGTTTTTCTCAATTTCAATGGAGGATTTAATTCCACCAAATACCGTTCTTGGCCAAAACTCATAAAAAGTTTCACCCATTTTCGAAGAGGCTGGGTCTTCAGGCGTGGCCGCACGTTTATGGTGCCCATACGGATGTTCAACACGAAAGTGATTATAAAACAGCGGTGTTAATGTCGCATGGGCAAGATAATGATCCTTTTTATCCGGTCGGTGCGACAGCTCATGTGCGGTATTCACACCCACACCGTTAATCGCGCCCATGGAAATACCCAGCAGGATCTGGTCAATAAAAGAAGTTTCTTTACGGCTCACCACATAACCGGCAAAAAGGTTCGCCGCCATCTGCAAGGGAATAAACAATTTTACAATGCGGTCATAATACGGGTCTGCTACCAGTGACTTGATTTCTTCATCGCTAGGATTATTACTGTCATTGCCCACAATAGCATCAACAGTTGGAATAATCACATGCAGCAATAAGGGTCCCCCTAAAGCAAAGATTTTTTTCGTGGCTTTAGGACCAAACTGATAGCCCGCCAGAATTCCCATTCCGATCACCGGTAAACCTGGACTCAGCAGCCACCAGTAGCGTTTTTTATCGAGGGCTAAACCTGAAGCATTCGGCAGGGTCTGAATTGGAGTTTGATTTAAATTTACTGGTGCATTCATGTTGGCGACCTTCCCTATTTTTTGTTCTAACGTTATATTTCTAGAAATAGGTCCTCAAGAACAGTTGTAAACGTCCAAAAAAGCTATGCAAACGTCCTTGACATCAATAGCCAATATTTGACCTAGAAATACATACGGATATCAATCAAGGCTTTTTATAATTTTTATTAGATGATGACAGAATGATAAGACATGGATGCCTTAAGCAAAATTTTTGACGATATTCATCTGAATAAATCGGAATACATTTATTTAAAACCGCAAGGTCACTGGGCCTATGCATATCAGGAGCAGCATGCCATGATTGGCTATGTGGTTCTGGTGGGCACCCTCAACATCCAGTTTGAATCACAAAAATTGTTGCAGCTAGAAGCAGGAGATTTAATCCTGATCCCTTCAGGACCAAGCCATATTTGCCGCAGTGATAATAAGGAAAATTTGCTTGAGGCACTGAATATTAATGATTTTTTTGATAAAAGAAGGCAAGAAACCATCGAATTTGGCAGTTCCAGTGGTGAACCTGCACTGATTCTGGCCATTCGTTGTCATATTGATACCATTATGGCACGTCCTTTACTGAATGCCCTGCCCGACTACATCCATATTCAGCATATTACCGGCAGTACCGCCCCTGAATGGCTACAAATCGGATTACATTTTTTGGCCGTAGAAGCCTATCAAATTCAACCAGGCCGCGACAAAATTCTCGATCATCTGGTCAGTATTCTGTTTATTGAATGCGTACGCGATTATATTGCCCAGTTACAGGACTCCAATAACTGGCTACGGGCACTTTCCCATACCGAACTGGCCAATGCTTTAGCTGCGATTCACGGCAAACCGGAACAGGCCTGGACGGTAGAAAGTCTGGCTGAACAATGCTGCATGTCCCGTTCCAAGTTCGCCACCTTGTTTAGCAGCATAGTCGGTGAAACCCCGCTGGCTTATCTACAGCAATACCGTTTCCGTTTGGCATCGCAGCATTTACGTGAAGGACAATTATCCATACAGCAGATTGCCCATCGGGTCGGCTATTCTTCCGAAACAGCCTTTAGCCAAACCTTTAAACGCCTATTTGAATTAACCCCGAGTCAATATCGCCAGCAGTTCCATTAAGTTATGCCTGGTCAGCTGTACCTGCATTCAAAATATTTAGAATCGCCTGAACCGGATCTTCACTATTTCCCGAAAGCAGCTGCTTGTGCATGGTGATGTGCTGCATGGCCTGGATTTGTGCGGTTTCAACATTCATCAGTTTTTCAATTTCGGTAGCCAAATTTTCTGGTGTCGCATCATGCTGAATTAATTCCCGAATGACTTTTTTGCCCGCAATAATATTCGGCAAGGAATAATACGGAATCTTGATCAGGAACTTGACCAGATGATAGGTCAGCCAGTTCAGTTTATAAAAAGTCACCATCGGGCGATGTAACAGCATGGCTTCCAGTGTTGCCGTTCCCGAAGCCAGAGCCACAATATTGGAAGCATTCATTACCTGACGGCCGATTTTCGATTCTGTATCGGTATTTTCCAGCAAACAGACTTTAGCCACCAAATCAGCAGGATATTGTTGCAGCAATGCTTCAATCTGCTGTTTGCGTGCATCGTTAATCGCAGGAATCAGAAACACATATTCAGGGTGCTTTTGACTCACGATTTCGGCTGCATCAAGTACCAATGGACCCAATCTTTCAATTTCACCACGGCGGCTACCTGGTAACAGTGCAATATGTTTATGTTCCACATTCAAGCCCAGCTCCTGCTTGGCTTCAATCAGTGGATTCTGTAAAGGCAACTGGCTAGCCAATGGATGCCCGACAAAAGCAGCCGGTACATCAAATTTTTTATAAAAGGTTTTTTCAAAAGGAAATAAACACAGCACCAGATCAATACTGGCTTTAATGCCATGTACCCGCCCCTGACGCCATGCCCACACTGAAGGACTGACATATTGCACGGTTTTGATAGGCAGATTTTTCTGTTTCAGGCTTTTAGATAACCTTAAATTAAAGTCTGGCGCATCAATACCGACAAAGACATCCACCGGTTCTTTGCTCCAGATTTCAAGCAAGCCATCACGCACTGCAAAAAGTTTTTTAAGATCTTTTAAAACTTCTACAATGCCCATAACAGACAAAATATCCATCGGATAATAGCTTTTGAAACCTTCAGCAATCATCTGCGGACCACCGATGCCTTCAAATTCGGCATCTATGCCTTGCTCACGAAAACTACGGATCAGCTTAGCGCCCAGGGTATCGCCTGAAACCTCACCAACCACCATCCCAATTTTTAGTTTTCTATTTTGCAAGTGCGTTCCCCATACATCCTTCGGCTGAATAGTTCAATATTTTAGCATAGTCCTTTGGCTTTACATGACTAAGCATTGATCTCTTTAAACTATAGCAACGCAATCAATTTAATTGCCGTGTAGAGGAAAAATTTGCGTTCTATACATACTTGGCTTCAACAACAGGTTTTACAATTTTTTTAGACACAGTGGCGATAGGCAAATAAACATTTTCTTTTCAGCCTGATATTCTTCATGAATATTCAGTTCTTCATTCTTATCCCTTGTTTCAATATAGGTTTCCCGCTTAACTTAAAACCATAACGCTACAGCAGCCACCAGTTCTGGTTTTAAAGGCAAATCGCATCCTTTATATTCATGAAAAAATAGACTGCAAATTGTACCTATATGAATAGTTCCACTATAAAAAAGGCGATCGAAACTTTTTATGAAAATAGCATCCCATAACAATCACCCAGATATCGTCTAAGTTAAACTGCCATATAATCAACTTTCATTATTCCGATCTATATTTAAAGAATTCATATCCTACTGAATTTTCTATGTTTAATACTCTCCATGATACAAAAGCCCAAACACACCGAATAAGGTAAAAGAAGAAATATCCATCCTGCTTTATCTCTTTTTAGAATAAGCAAATCAATAATCAAGACAACGACTTATATGGAAAAGTCATAACATATGCACGTTTTTTGATATTTGGCATATAACCATGTTTGGTCCATTGGAATTTATTTTAGCGGGTGTTTTGGTCGGTTTCTGCGTGGGAATTACAGGTGTAGGTGGAGGTTCTTTAATGACTCCCATCCTGATTAGCCTGTTTCGAATCGAGCCGCACATAGCCATTGGCACCGACTTGCTGTATGCCGCAATTTCAAAATTCTGCGGGTCTCTGGTTCATGCAAAAAAAATGAATATTGTCTGGCCAATTGTAATCTGGCTTGCTGTAGGCAGTATTCCTGCCTCATTTGCAACGCATTGGGTACTAGAAAACTATCTTAGCCAATCCAGTAGCTACAAAGCTGTCTTGACCATGGTCCTGGGCTTTATGTTGACCCTGACCGGTGTTTCTATCGTGTTCCGCGGTCATATTGAACGCTTCTTTAACAAGCTGCGTAAAGATGTCCTTTTGGATATGACCCAGGATCTGGAAAAGGTCAATCTGCAAGCCAAAGACAAACGTGCTTATATCGTGATTATGGGCATTGTATTGGGTATATTCGTCACCTTATCTTCAGTCGGTGCTGGCGCATTCGGTATTATGGCACTTGTGCTGATGTTCCCGAATTTACCGATGATCCGTATTATCGGTTCCGATGTTGTGCATGCTGTATTGTTAACTTTGGTTGCAGGTCTTGGACACATGAGTTCCGGTAATGTCGATTTACACTTGCTTGGCTGGTTATTGGTCGGTTCCATTCCTGCAATTGTGGTGGGTACTTTAATTAGTTCTCGTCTGCCTGAGAAAATTATCCGCAAGATTCTGGGTATTACCTTATTTGCATTAGGCATGAATTTCATGCTGCACCCGGTCAAGGCAAAACCTGTTGCAAAACCGGCTACGGCGCAAGTGATCATTGTTGAAAAATCGGCGCTTGTTTAATTTAACTATACGATTCATCACTTTTTTTTGACCTATATATTGATCTTTTTTATAACATTGTGAACGTATATTCGTGTTATATTCGGGTTATGAAATAAACTTTTGTATGATCGAACCAGTGACGGCAATGAATACACTACAGTCAAAACCTATTACACAATCTGACATCGACGACGTGAATGTACAAAGCATTCAGCCTCTTGTGACTCCAGCTGAATTAAAAAAAGAGTTACCTCTGACTGAGCATGCCTATCAAACCGTCCTTAAAGGCCGTGAAACTATTCGCAATATCCTGGATGGTAAAGACAAACGCTTATTTGTCGTTATTGGTCCTTGCTCAATTCATGATACTGTCGCTGCGCACGAATATGCCGATCGTCTCAAAGTTTTAAGCGAAAAAGTGAAAGACAGCCTTTATATTGTCATGCGCGTTTATTTCGAAAAACCGCGTACCACAGTAGGCTGGAAAGGTCTGATTAATGACCCTGACATGAATGACTCTTTCAATATTGAAAAAGGTCTTCGTATTGGTCGTCAGCTTTTGGTTGAACTGAATGAAAAAGGATTGCCATGTGCCACTGAAGCACTCGATCCCAACTCACCACAATATTATCAAGACCTGATTTCATGGTCAGCGATTGGTGCACGTACCACTGAAAGCCAGACGCACCGTGAAATGTCTTCAGGTTTATCTTCTCCGGTAGGCTTTAAAAATGGTACCGATGGTGGCTTAACCGTAGCAACCAATGCCATGCAGTCGGTTAAACATGGCCATAGCTTCCTTGGCCTGAATGACCAAGGTCAGGTTTCGGTGATTCGTACCAGCGGTAACCCGTATGCACACGTGGTACTGCGTGGTGGTAATGGCAAGCCGAATTACGATGCAGGCTCTGTTGCAGAAGCTGAAAATGCCTTGGCTAAAGCCAAAGTCAGCAACAAGATCATGATTGATGCCAGCCATGCCAATTCCAACAAAGATCCGTACCTGCAACCACTGGTATTGAAAAACATTACTGAACAGATTCAGGATGGCAACAAGTCCATTGTTGGTATTATGGTTGAAAGTCATCTGAAAGGTGGTCGTCAGGATATTCCTGACAATCTGGATGATCTGGAATATGGCAAATCGGTGACTGACGGCTGTATCGATTGGGAAACCACTGAAAAAGCCCTGCTCGATATGCATGAAGCATTGAAAGACGTTTTACCAAATCGCTAAGAGATTTAAAACGCCATCTGAACAGATGGCGTTTCTACTTTAACCTTTGGAATTTTTTCTTATGAATGAAATTGAAAATGCCCTTAGCCATATTGAAAATTTCCAGTTTATTCACGAGCATCTATTCACTTCTGCTCAGCCTACGGCGGAACAGCTCAAGCTGATTAAAGAATATGGAATTACGACCATTGTAAATCTGGCATTGTCTGATGCCGAGCCGCATCTCGACCATGAAGATAAGATTTGTTTAGGTTTAGGCTTAAATTATATTAAGCTGCCCATTTCAGCAGAAACGCCTTCTGATGACCAGTGTTTACTGGTACTGGACCTGCTCAATCATTTAGTACAAGAACAGATGGTTTGGGTTCACTGTGCAACCAACCATCATGTCAGCAGCCTGATGTATTTATATCGTCAATATTATATGGATATGGACATACCTACGGCACAGGAGTTAATGCACAGTATTTGGGAACCGAATGAAACCTGGACCGGTTTAATCCATGCAGTAGCCTTACAACTGCAAGGTCGTAAAGCTACCCAGGAACTACAACAGTCGTTGAGCCAACCAGATCATTTTGCCTGATGTGAAATCAGTACTGTTGCCATCGATAGAATCCCTTCCTGACGTCCGGTAAACCCCAGTTTTTCGGTAGTCGTTGCCTTTACACTAATCTGGGTCACTTCTACATCGAGAACGTCTGCAATACTTTGGCGCATTTCCAGATTATGTTTGGCCAGCTTTGGCTGCTCACAGGCCACGGTAATATCTGCGTTATTCAATACATAGCCACGGTCTAGAATCAACTGGTAAACATGTTTCAGCAATACCCGGCTGTCTGCTCCCTTAAATTTTGCATCGGTATCGGGAAAATGCTGTCCAATATCGCCCAGAGCCAAAGCCCCTAACAAGGCATCACAGAGGGCATGCAATACCACATCACCATCCGAATGTGCTTTTAAGCCATGCGTATGCGGAATCTTGACCCCAGCCAGAGTAACAAAATCCCCTTCTTCAAAGGCATGTACATCCATTCCCTGACCAATTCGAATTTGTGCGACCACGTTAAGCATCCTTAAGAAATAAATAATTGAGATGTTGTATTCACGCTTTCTATTTCGCTATAGTTACAGCAGCGCAACATAGTGAAATTATAAGCGATCATGCTGGTGAATACCGATATTAATCTCATTAAAACATTAGGCACATTATTCAGTATTGGCTGTTTGTGCTCAACCATGGCATATGCTCAAGACATTGACTGTACAGGGCCTGATACAGCCTCAATGAAAAACATTTGCGCTGATAATTTTGCGGAATCGCGAGAAAAACTGAGTAATCACTATATCACGGCATTTTTGGTCAGCGATGCACCGGTTCGCTTACTGGAAGATACCCATCATTTATGGCTTAAACGTTTACAACTCTGTAAAAGTCTGGACTGTTATAAGCAGCAATTTGAAATACGCATTGAAGATCTGAATTTTTATACCTCATTAAACCAGAGTCTGACCAATCATTATTTAAAATTTGAATACGGTCAATTCGCCACTCAGCCTGTACATTTACAGGTGCACCAGCTCACCAAAGATAAAATTAAAATTGAAGGGATTGCCTACCGTAATCCAAACAATAAACTGGAAACACAAACGATCCCCTTTCTAGCCTATACCACGGCTGACCAGAAAAGTGAGATTGTCGATAACGAACATGATTGCAAATACCATTTCGATTTTAACAAGGCAATTTTATCGGTTACAACCAAGCAAAAAGGCTGTGAACGTTTTGCAGGTATATACCGGCTTTATGATTAAAAAGATTGAATTTAGTGCATAAAAAACAGAGGTGATTAGTCCTCTGTTTTTTTATTCAAATCTTAAAATTATTCTAACTACATCACCAAGTGATTTTTACACTTTAGAGTTCATTTATCACAATATCTCAAACAGGATGCTGCGACGCGACTTGCTGACTAATCATCACCGCTGTCGCTGCAGACAAAGTCCAGCCCAAATGGCCATGACCGGTATTATAAAAAACCCGTTCACGGCGACCGCGACTGACCATCGGCATCATGTTGGGCATCATCGGACGTAAACCTGCCCAAGGGACGACATTTTCAGTGGTAATATTAAAGTTTTTATTCACCCAATCTGTTAGCGGTTGAATACGGTCGGCACGGATATCCCGGTTATAACCATTAAATTCTGCCGTTCCGGCTACACGCAGACGATCTGCACCTAAGCGTGAAGTCACAATCTTTGCACTTTCATCCAGCAAACTGACCCACGGCGCATTTCTGACACTTTCTTCATCATTCAGATGCAGCGTAATCGAGTAGCCTTTTACAGGATAGACATTGACCCGATCACCCAGTAAATTTGCCAAATGATAGCTTCCCACACCGCCACAGACCACTACAGCATCGGCTTCTAAGGATTCCACAACAGCTGCATCTAAATGCATATTTTCATTGCTGGCATGGTAAAGCACGGTGACACCTTTTTTATGGTGTTTTACATCGGTGACTTCCATCCCAAACAGGTATTTCACCCCATATTTTTCAGAGGCTTCAGCCAGACCTTTGGTAAATTTATGGATATCACCTGTCGCATCCCCAGGACAATAAAAACCGCCGTAATATTCACCTTTCAGGCTTGGCTCGATGGCTTTGATGTCTGCAGGAGTAACTGCTATTCTTTCCAGCCCTCCCGTGGTCAATAAATCATTTACTTTGGTGGCGATCTCATAATCCAGCTTGCTGTGGTAAAAATGCAGAATGCCGCGTTTTTCAAGATCAAACTGAATATGTTCTTTTTCAGCAACAGCAAATAAATGCTCACGCGCTAAAAGTGCCATTTTAACAGTATCGCGCGTATTGGCTTCATAATGTTTGATATTGCCGACGAATTCCATCAACCAACTATATTTATGCAAATCGAAAGATGGGTTGAGTAATAATGGTGCATTTTTATTCGCCATCCACTTGATACCTTTCAGTACGGTGGCTTTTTGATTCCAGACTTCCGCATTACAGGCGGAAAGTTGTCCGCCATTGGCAAATGAAGTTTCCATGGCAGGATACAAATGCTTATCCAGAACCGTGACTTTATAACCTAAATTGGCGAGTTCATAGGCCGTGGTAACTCCGGTAATGCCTGATCCAATCACAACGATATGACACATAGCACACTCCTTGGAAATGTAGATTTACATTTCTATGCGCCCCATCTGTCATTTTTACCTGAGAGCTTCGATCATCTCGTTATTATCCATAACGTCGACCATCCCCTTCGGTGAGCATATATTTTGCTATGCTTCTCTCCAGATTTTTGAAATTATTACAGTCCTTTTGCCTGAGAGTTTCCGGGGTCGTTGCTCCTTCGGCGTGTTCACAGAAGAACATCTCTCCTGCAATAATTTGCTTCTATTAATATGAGCAATTTTTATACCATGCGCGAGCACTAAATTCATTTATTTGTTAAGCACTGTTATCACAATAAAGATTAATATTATTTTCAAATACTTATATTTAAAAATTTCATTTAATGATTCAGCTTAAACTCTTATATCTACAAGATGCACTGTTTTGAGTGTTTCACCTATCCCAATTTTAGCACCGGTTTTGACATCTGTTGTAATTGCAGATCAATCAAGGGCTGCCCTACATTGGCGTCAATCGGATAAGACTCAACACATGCTGTTTTTGAATAGCCACAGCGTTCATAATATTGAATCAGCTCTGTTCTTACATGCAGTACATACATTTCATACTGCTGGAATGCCGGAAAGATTTCTAAAGCTTTCCTTTCAGCATGGGCTAGCATCTGCTTTCCCATGCCCTGATTTTGCCAAGCTGAAGCTACACAAAAAGTACCTATTTCGACACTATTTTGTAGAAAAGTTAAGCCGATACATGACACTAAAACCGATTCTAAATCCTCGACCATTTCAGCTATAAATAGACAAAAATTCTCTTGTGCCAAGGTTTGCTTTAGCTGCTGGGCATTAATCCTGTCTCCAATGACAATATGCTGCTCATTGGTCCAACTGCGACCAGTATTTGTGCGATAAGCCTGATTGATCAATACAACAAGCGTTTCAATATCATTGGCATTTGCCAATCTATATTTTAATGCTTTCATTTTTTTCTAAACATTTCTGTTTCGTAGAAACGATCATAAATAATAGCTAAAAAATCAAGCAATAAAAAACCAGACTTGGCGTCTGGTTTTTTAGGGGATCACAAAAGCTCTTCACTTAGGCTCAATTGGAGCAAACGGTGCAACTACATCGGCATTTTGTGCACGATGGCGCATAAAATGGTCCATAAGTACAATGGCAAACATCGCCTCAGCAATTGGCGTTGCACGCACACCTACACACGGATCATGACGGCCTTTGGTCAACACGTCCGTATCTTCACGCTGAATGTTAATGGTTTTACCTGGAGTAGTGATACTTGCAGTCGGTTTCAATGCAATCGCAACACGAATGGTTTGACCACTTGAGATTCCGCCCAGAATACCACCGGCATGATTGGCCAGGAATCCATCTGTGGTTAATTCATCACGCGATTCATGACCAAACTGTTCGGCAACCGCAAAACCGTCACCAATTTCCACGCCTTTCACCGCATTGATGCTCATCATGGCATGGGCAATATCCGCATCTAAACGATCGAATACCGGCTCGCCCCAACCTACAGGAACATTCTCGGCCAGAATTTCCAGCTTCGCACCGCAGCTGGTACCTTGTTCACGTAATGAAGTCACTAAAGCTTCAAAACGTGGCACGGCATCGATATCACCGCAGAAAAACGGATTGTTTAGAACTTCATTCCAGTCCAGTTTTTCGGTTTTTTCAGTACCGATTTGCGTCACATGACCACGAATCACGATACCAAACTTTTCAGCCAGATATTTTTTCGCAATTGCTCCCGCAGCTACACGCATTGCTGTTTCACGCGCACTTGAGCGGCCACCGCCACGATAATCGCGGAAACCATACTTTTGCGTATAGGTATAATCAGCATGCCCCGGACGGAAAGTTTGCGCGATATTGCCGTAATCTTTCGATTTCTGGTCGGTATTACGAATCAACAAACCAATCGATGTACCTGTGGTTTTACCTTCAAAAACACCGGAAATGATTTCGACTTCATCCGGCTCTTTACGCTGAGTTGCAAACTTGGAAGTGCCCGGTTTGCGGCGGTCCAAATCTTTTTGTAAATCGGCTTCAGTCAGTTCAATCCCGGGCGGCACACCATCGACAATTGCCATCAGGCCAACGCCATGAGATTCTCCGCAAGTCGTTACACGGAACAGTTGTCCAATACTATTACCTGCCATGTTCACAACTCCTTATGCTTGAACAGATTGTACAAATAAATCACGGTATTTACGGCACTGCGCTGCTGTTAAAGCAAAAATGCCTGAACCGCCATTCTGGAAAGTGAGCCAATGGAAATCCACAGTATTAAAATTCTGTTTCATCGCCCATTCCGAATTGCCCACTTCAATGACAATCAAACCATCTTCAGTCAAATAATCTGCCGCTTGTGCCAGCATTTTACGCACCAGATCCAGACCGTCCTGACCGGCTGCAAGTGCCAGTTCTGGTTCATGCAAGAATTCAGCAGGCAAATCTGCCATGTCCTCTGCATCGACATAGGGAGGATTGGATACGATTAAATCGTATTGATTTTCGGCAGGAATTTTGGCGAATAAGTCAGATTCCATCAAGGCAACCTGATATTGCATGTTGTGATGTTCAGCGTTAATCGAGGCCACTTCCAAAGCTTCTTTGGAAATATCGGTCGCATCCACTTCAGATTCCGGGAATGCATAAGCCAGAGCAATTGCAATACAGCCTGAACCGGTACACATATCTAAAATGCGACGCGGTGTTTGTGGATGCTCATTTTCTGGAAGATTGTTCAAGGCTTCACGCATCTGACCATGTTCATCCAGACAGTAAGGTGCAAAACGCTGATTGATCAATTCAGCAATCGGTGAACGTGGAATCAGTACACGCTCGTCAACATAGAACGGTTTACCACAGAAATAAGCCAGATTTAATAAATAAGAGGTTGGCACTTTTTCATTGATACGACGCTCCAGCAAGCTGATAAATTCTGCTTTTTCGCTTGGCAACAATTTCGCATCTAAAATTTCCGGGTTGGCATTCCAGTCCAATGCCAGTGTTTGCAGGACTAAAGCCGAACTTTCAGCAAAAAAATCTTCTGTACCTTGACCTAAGTGTGCATCGTATTGACGTAGAGCTGAAACACCAAAACGGATAAAATCGCGAATTGTGCTTAGGTTTTCAGCGGCTTCCTGTAAATGTTCAGGGCTAATAGTCAGTTGATCCACTTAAGGCATCTCCAAGGTCAATTTTAAAACGCCTTATGATACCTTGTTTTGCGGGGTTTTATAATGTTTCGACCAGATTAAAAACAAATATCTATGGCGAATTTATTTGGTGTGGTAATAGTGAGTACGCTCCATTGTCATTTCGAGTACACACTTGGATTGTTTGACGGCCATATAGGCAGAAGTTACTTTTAAATAGCATTTTTGATCCACACGGTTAAGCCAAAGTTTATGCTGTTGCTCGATACTAGTTTGATTAACCACATTCTTATTTATATAGCCCTTATAAGCTTTATTTAAAATTTTTTCCTGATTTTTCAGTTCTTTGTCGACACATTTTTTGACTGTTTCAATTTCACCATAAGAAGTGTTTAGACATTTATTATATTCGTCAGAATAGCCTTGAGCTAAAACTGAATTTGACCAGAAAGCAGCCAGACTCAGCATCACTGATATTGCCAATCGCATAATATTCCCCTGTCTGAAAAGACTTAATATCAAATACTATTATTGTGTTTATCCCTTGATACTACATCAATCATGTGCAAATTCCTATAAGCTTAGCCTTTATGACCTCAGCTCCAATAACAAATTCATTCAAATTGAATATTGAATCTGACTAAAATATCCCCATATATTTTCAATTCTTTTTCTACATATTTTTATTGTTATGAGCTACAAACACAATAATTTAATGGCAATGCGTGAAAACTACTGGAATGATACCGTTTCAGCACAGGTACAGAAGGAAAAAAAATTCTTTCAACACACTTTACTTGAACACGCCATTCATAGCAGCCCATCCGAGGATGATGCAAAATATCTGTTTTTTAGTTTTCCAAGCATCATTATTGTTAAAGGTTATGCGCTTGGTTTTCAGCATGACAGGGTTCAAGCCATGATTTTTAAACATATTCAGGACAATAAAAAATTGTTACAGCAGAAAGGCGATATTAAAATTCAATTTCGGATGTAAATCTCAGCTCATCCCTGAGCAGCAGGTTGTCTGCCCTATCCCTATCTTTAATCCTGATAAATCTCATCGGGAGTCTCTGATCAAAGCGCAGGTGTCACTTGAATTATATTTTTGTCTAAGTACTACCGTGACACTTTTCATGGAAAATAAATGAAATATTAAACATATTTACTCTCCATTCAGCACATTGAACTTTTTTAATACGTGAATAAACGGTAATATCCGCTACAATTAAATATTCTGCGACTTGCTGATTAAGGATTTTGTTTAATGTCAGATCAGAACGATAAGCTTAAACAACTCAAAACTTCTTCCATGGATCGACGCTTATCTATCGCTAAAGCCTCCTTACTCGCAGGAACGCGCTGGGCTGCATCGAGTGCAACCACCCTATTTTCAAGCGAAGCAGAAAAAGAAAAGAAACGTAAAAAAGCCATGAAAGAACAAGCCGATTATCTTGTTTCTGAAATTGGTAAATTAAAAGGTTCGATTGTAAAAATCGGGCAAATGATGGCCCTGTATGGCGAACATTTTTTACCTGAAGAAATCACTCAGGCTTTAAATACCTTAAACAATCAGACCGTTGCACTTGCCTGGCCGGCCATCAAGCAACAACTCGAACAGCAGCTCGGCGCCAAGCTGCATGATTTGACCGTAGACCGTGAACCTTTGGGAACCGCCTCTTTAGCCCAGGTACACCGCGCCACACGCAATTCGGATGGTTTGGAAATCGTATTAAAAATCCAGTATCCGGGCGTGGCAGATGCCATTGATTCAGACATGAGCTTGTTTAAAAACATGCTCAAACTGACCCGTATGGTGCCGCAAACCCGTGAATTTGATCAGTGGTTCGATGAAGTTCGTGAAATGATGCATCGTGAAGTCAATTATGAAATTGAAGCCGCGACCACTCGCCGTTTTGCGAACCGTTTAAAAGATGATCCTCGTTATATCGTCCCGCAAATTGTGGATGAGTATTGTACCGATCAAGTGCTGTGCATGACTTTTGAGCGTGGCGTGCCGATCAACAGCCCGGTGATGCTCTCTCTTCCTCAAGAACGTCGCAACCAGTTAGGCGAAGCCTCTCTCGAGATTGCGGTTCGTGAAATTTTTGAATGGGGCGAAATGCAAACCGATCCAAACTTTGGCAATTATCTGGTTCGTTTGGGAGATGGCGCAAAAACTCAAGACAAGATTGTATTGCTGGATTTCGGGGCAATTCGCCAGTTTGATGAACATTTGCTGAAAGTCGCCCGCAACCTGATTAAAGCCGGTTATGATCATAATATCGATGAAATGGTTCATGCCATGACTGGCTATGAATTTTTTGATTCCATTCCGCAAAGCATCAAGCCAGATATGGCTAAAGTGTTTTTATTGGCCACCGAAGCCTTTAGTAGCATAATGAATAATCCAGACTTGCCCGAAGGCGTAATGGATCAAAATCAGCGCTATGACTGGAAAAAAAGCCAACTTCATAGCCGTGTCATGCAACGTGCTTCCAAATCGATGGCATCGCGTTATTTCAGTGTACCCCCTAAAGAGTTTATGTTTATTAGCCGTAAATTCATTGGTGCGTATACCTTCATGACCGTCATTGATGCAAAAACCAATGTACGGAAAATGGTGGCGAATTTTCTATAAGCTGTGCACAGACTAGAATGATCTCTTGTCATTCTAGTCAATTTTTATTTTTCACCCCAAGCTTAACTTATAATAAAATACATAATATTCAATTATTTAATCAAATTTAAACTTCATTTTAACCGTTCATCCAAGTCAATTTTAATTGTCAGGGATGACATAGTCATTTCCATATTCACATGTCAGCATAAAAAATATAAAGAATCAAAAACCAATGGATGACAAAAATGACCAATATGGTAAATAAGGCTCAAGGACTTGGGCTATCCCTCATTACCAGAATTGCCGGTAGCGAGGTACTTGATCAACTCAAACTGCGCAAATTTCTGGAAAAATCTCTCTATCAAAGCTCAAAAATGGGTTTTAAAACTTTAAGTAAAACCCAAAAAGTTTTTAAAGCCAGTTCCGGAGTCAGCAAGCAACGTTTACCCAATCAGCAGAAATCACTCTTTGATTTGAGCCTGACTGAAGAACAGCAAATGAGCTGTGATGCGATGGAGCAGTTTGCATCCGAAGTGCTTTATCCACTGGCAGCTGAGGCAGACAATAACGAACAATTTCCAGCAATACTTTGGCAACATGCTGCTGATTTAGGCCTCAACTATTACGCACTTCCTGAAGCATTGGGTGGTGTAGCTGCTGAAAAGAATATTTTAAGCAATATTTTAATTGCCGAACATTTAGCCGAAGGCGATTTCAGCTTAAGCGCAGGCCTGCTGTCCACCTTCAGTGTGATTAACGCCATTACCCAATGGGGTTCCGAACCAGTTCAAGCGACTTACTTATCCAGCTTTGCAGATGATGCCGAGATACACGCTACCTTTGCCATCCAGGAAGCCACGCCTGCCTTTAACCCACTGAAACTAAAAACCAAAGCCAGTTCCGCTAATGGAAAATACTATATTAATGGCGAAAAAACCTTGGTGATTTTGGGTGAAATTGCAGATCTGTTTCTGGTCAATGCTGAACTCAATGGATCGCCAGAAGTGTTTATTGTTAAACGTGATAGCAGTATTACGGCTCAAAAAAGTCCGGCTATGGGTCTAAAGGCAACCGAAACCGTTAGCTTAAAATTCCATAATACACCTGCTGAATTGTTAGGTGATGATGACTTTGATTATCTTGCATTTTTAGATCTGGGGAACTTGATGTGGTGTGCCATGGCGGTTGGCACATGTGAAGCCGTCAAAGCTTACTGCATTCAATATGCCAATGAACGTACTGCATTTGGTGAGCCTATTTCACATCGCCAAAGTATCGCCTTTATGATTGCGGATATGGCCATTGAAATTGATGCCATGCGCATGCTGATTTTGAATGCGGCCAGTCTGGCTGAAGCAGGAAAACCCTTTCATCGTGAGGCTTATCTCGCACGTCTACTGTGTGCTGAAAAATCCATGAAAATTGGTAGTGATGGTGTGCAAATTCTGGGTGGCCATGGCTTTACCAAAGAACATCCCGTTGAGCGCTGGTATCGCGATTTACGTGCTACAGCAATTTTGCATTCAGGCTTACATGCTTAATCTATCAGACAAGGAATTATGCAGATGAATTTACAAAATCCTAAAAAGTTTAAGATGCTGATAGATCAAGCACATGAATCAGCTTTAAATGTACTACGTCCCATTTCACGAAAATATGACAAAGCCGAACACAGCTATCCCAAGGAACTCGACATGTTCGCCTCACTCATTGATGGCATGAATGATGGTGGCGAAGGCATCAATGCCGGTGCTGCAGTGGGCAAGCGTGGCAATACAGATTCAGGCAACAAAAATGGCGTCAATATGTCCACTGTACTTGGCGTGATCGAGATGTGCTATGGAGATACTGGCCTATTGCTCAGTATGCCGCGTCAAGGCTTGGGAAACTCTGCCATTGCCGCTGTCGCGAATGATGAACAGCTAGAACGCTTTAAAGGCACATGGGCGGCCATGGCCATTACGGAACCCGGTTGCGGTTCAGACTCGGCAGCCATTCGAACCACAGCAACCAAAGATGGCAATGACTACATCCTCAATGGTGAAAAAATTTTCGTCACCTCGGGTGAGCGTGCCGATGCTGTAGTGGTCTGGGCAACATTAGACAAGAAACTCGGCCGGGCTGCCATTAAATCCTTTGTCGTTCCAAAAGGAACACCCGGCATGAAAGTAGAGCGCCTGGAGCATAAACTTGGCATCAAAGCCTCTGATACCGCTGTCATCAGCTTTATTGACTGCCGCGTGCCTGCAGAAAATCTGTTGGGACATGCTGAAATTGATGTCGCCAAAGGTTTTGCTGGCGTCATGGAAACTTTTGACAATACTCGCCCACTGGTCGCAGCGATGGCAGTCGGATGTGCCAAGGCATCCCTGGAAAGAATTAAGTTAATTTTCAAAGATCAATTAGATGAAAATTACCAGACACCCTATTTACAGACATCACATCTTGCCGCGCTGATTTACCGAATGGAAGCGGAATGGGAAGCGGCACGTTTACTCACCATGAAGGCGGCCTGGATGGCTGACAACAAAAAGCCAAACTCACGAGAGGCCTCCATTTCTAAAGCCAAGGCAGGTCGAATCTGTAATGAAATCACCTTGAAATGCGTAGAGCTTGCAGCAAGCGTGGGATATAATGAAGAGGAATTGTTAGAAAAATGGGCACGTGACTCAAAAATTCTTGATATTTTTGAAGGTACTCAGCAAATTCAGCAACTGATTATCGCACGACGTGAATTAGCTAAGAGTTCAAGTGAATTAAAATAAGTTTTTAACAGGTTTAATGCATAAACACCTTGCAAGAGATGGATTTTTTGTTATAAGAATCCATCTCTTCTTTTAAATTCCTTCATTTTAACTTTATGTACCAAATTCGACCTATTCAACCCGAAGATAATACTGATATTGCACAGGTTATTCGCGAAGTTTCTAAAGAATTTGGACTCGCTCCCGAATCTGGTTTTGCAGTTGCCGATCCCGTTTTAGATGATTTATATACAGTTTACCAACAAGCAAATGCACAATACTGGGTAATTGAAAATCAACAGGGCAAAATTCTGGGTGGCGGTGGCTTATCACCTTTAAAGGGCGACCCTACAATTTTAGAAATTCAAAAAATGTATTTTTTGCCTGAAGTCCGAGGCTTAGGCTTTGCCAAACAACTTTTAGAAAAAGCCTTTCAGTTTGCACAACTGCAAGGTTTTCAATCATGTTACCTGGAAACAACCAATGAACTATGGCAAGCAGTAAAACTCTATGAAAAATTAGGTTTTCAATATTTAGAGCAACCTAGAGGCAACACTGGCCATAGCCATGCCTGCAAAATCTGGATGGAAAAGCAATTATAATCGGTCTTATTTTATTGTTTTATCCATTTAACCATTAGAGGTTCTTGCGATTGAATTGACGCCTTGTTGTCTATTTTTACCTACACTGAAAGTATTGATTAACTTCTACAGCATATCGAGTCATAAATTTATGCTAAAACCATCAGGAAACAGAAAGTTCCCTAATAAAAAGAATAAACGATCTAAGCAGGAAGCTAAAACAGAAGTTAATCACCCTCATAAAATAAAATAGGCCTCATCCAGCTATGAGGCTTATTTTTTGACATTTTCAAACCTTAACAAGAATAAGCCAAAAATTGTACAGCTTGATTGAGTCGCTTTGTTAATGTCAAAGTTTACCTAAATGATTCAGGATCATTAACATGACTAAAAAAGCATTATTCATAACTTCCAATGTCGGTGTTGAACAAGATGAACTGATCAAACCTCTTGAATTTCTACAATCTAAAGGAATTGAAGTGATTCATGCTGCAGAAGAACAAAAAGACGTCCAAACTGTTAAGAGTGATAAAGAACATGCCATGGCTTACACTCCGCAAACAACTTTGGCTAAAGTTTCTCCAGAAGATTATGATATTTTAGTCATCCCAGGAGGGACAGTAAATGCTGATACTCTCCGTTTGAATGAAGATGCCCATAAAATTATTCAGCACTTTACCGACAATGCCAAACCGGTTGCAGCTATTTGTCATGGCCCCTGGGCCTTAATTAATGCACAGCGGATTAAAGATAAAAATTTAACCTCTTATAAAAGTATTCGCTTAGATTTGGAAAATGCGGGTGCCAAGTGGGTAGATGAAGAAATACATCGATGCAATACCAATAATTGGCCGTTGATCACATCACGATCTCCAGATGATATTCCTGCATTTAATCAGGCCATTTTGCAAGAACTGGATCATTAAAAAACATTTTTTAATAAATATATTTAGGTGAAAAGTCCCATTCAAATAATGGGACAATGTATTCATTGTTTAAATAATTGAATTATTTTTAATTATAATTTAAGAGCCTGACCATATTTATCCAGTTGATCGAATCCATCAAAATGGGGGTGCTTGACTCATCCTATTTAGCCCACTAGCATAGCTGCAATAAAATTTCACTTTGGGTTTTGAACTTTGTTTTTTACACAGTATTTCTCAGATTTATCGTCAAAAAAATCAAACTATCATTTATATACATTTAAATCTGTAGCTATCATTATGACTACATTAGCTTTTGCTGGATGTTCTTCTAGCCACTCAGTTGTTAAACGGTCTGCAAAATTGTCAACAGGTATTCAAAAAGCCTATTCAGTAGCACCAGACACGGCCAACCGTGTTTCTCCTATGATTATTCAGAGTGCTGATAAATATAATGTGGATCCAATATTATTGGCCGCCGTGATTCGCCAAGAATCAAGCTATAGAAACTCTGTGATTTCACCTGCTGGAGCTGTCGGATTAACTCAAGTCATTCCACGTTATTGGCAACAGACTTGCCCAGGTGATCTGATTGAAGAATATAATAATATCAATTGCGGTACTTATATTTTAGCCTCCTACAACAGTAAAGCCGGGAGTTGGCCAAAGGCTTTAGCTTATTATAATGTAGGTCCTACGGGTTATAACTCCAATAGTAAGATGAAAAAACAAGGGGAAAAATATGCAGAACAAGTTAAACAACATCAAGAAACACTAAAAGATGCCTTATAAATTTAGCCTAAAATTTTCCATTTAATGAGAGAAGTTTTTAGGTTAAGTTATTTTCAGACTTTTAATAAAGTCTGAAAATTACGATCAATATAATATGATTCAGCGTCATTATGATAAATAAAAACTTCACCATAATGCTTATCACCAAATAAAGCTCCACTTTTTTTTCAAATATTTTCCAGAGTAAATAACTAGCTTAAAATTTTCATATCAATTGAACCTATTGTCTGAAGCTCATAATAATTACGCTCTATTAGCAATTCGACATTCATGTATGAAACTATATCTGGTACAGAGCAGTCAGGTTTATTGGCTTTTAAAATCTAATGCTTCTCAAGCATTAGAGCAACTTCTTCAACCCAAGGGACTCTCTACACGACAAATCCATAAAGATATAATGAATGGCTTTATGCCTATCCACATTCTGTTCAAATCCTTTTTTAAATTCCAAAAAATTTACTGATAAGATTTTTTCTTATCGTTTTTAACTTTTACTCCCTTATATTCTTTTTAAATCTTTTTTCATTATTTCTTTTATCGATAATAAGTTTCCCACTCATAATAAATTTTAGTTTTTTTATAATTCCCACGCATAAAAAAGCCCCCTGCTTATGCAGGGGGCTTTTGTAATAATGAGCTGGCGATGACTTACTCTCACATGGGTAATCCCACACTACCATCAGCGCTAAGAGGTTTCACTTCTGAGTTCGGGAAGGGATCAGGTGGTT
>NZ_JBNCAT010000038.1:0-23127 GCF_049808495.1 Acinetobacter sp. G11 | reverse complement strand
GGTTTGAGTAATTGATGAAATACGGTATTCTGATGTGACAAAACCTGAGTCCTTTATAGTTAAAGTGTTTGTTTGCACTCATATTTTAACTATTTAGACTCAGGTTTTTTTATTTAAAGTAAACTGTGGGACAGTAGTGGCAAAAATGCTCCTTTTTTTATGAATATTGAAATCACGCGTTCAATTTGTAATCTTTAGTTCTGCTGCAAATTCCTACAGTATGGAGTAAAAGTAATTGAGCCGGCACAGGAATAAGTTTTGAGCATCTTAGCGCGTGAATATCAACTGTCATTTGACTCCTATTTTCTTTATGCCAAGTCCTGGCAGTCTGCTGAAGCCAATCCGGAATTAGCACCGATTCTATTGATGCATGATTCACTGGGCAGTGTGGCTTTATGGCGAGATTTTCCTGCACAACTTGCAGCTCAGACCAAGCGTATTGTTTATGCTTATGACCGGCTCGGCTTTGGACAGTCAGCAGTCAATCACCAGCCTTTGGGCCTGGATTTTGTCATCACTGAGGCGACTCATGGTTTTAAGGCTGTGCTTGATTATTTTGCGCTGAAAGATTTTATTGTGCTGGGACATAGTGTGGGTGGGGGAATGTCGGCTGCCATCGCTACTGAATATTCACAGCGTTGTCAGGCTTTGGTGACCATTGCTGCGCAATATGAAGTGGAAGAACGAACTTTAGCCGGCATCCGTGAAGCCAAGCAGGCATTTCGGCAAGCGGGACAAATGGAGCGCCTCGCCAAATATCATCCTGATAAAGCGCAGTGGGTGCTGGATGCCTGGACTGAAACCTGGTTGGCACCTGCATTTAAGGACTGGAATTTGAGTCAGGTATTGCCCCAAGTACAATGCCCCAGCTTGATCATTCATGGGGAGCAAGATGAATACGGCACGCTGGCACAGCCTCGGCAGATATTTGCAGGAGTGAAAGGTGCAGCTGAATTGCAAATTCTAGAGGACTTACATCATATGCCGCATAAAGAACAACCCGAACTGGTACTGGCATTGATTAGTGAATTTTTAGTAGAGATTAGTTAAGAGAAACAGCCCATCAGCAGATGGGCTTTTGATTACAGGGAACGCGAGATCAGTTCTTTCATAATTTGATTGGTGCCGGCATAAATCCGGTTGGCACGGTTATCGATATAGGCACGTGCAATTGGATATTCCATCATGTAGCCATAACCGCCATGCAGTTGCAGGCACTCATCCACGACTTTAGAAAACATTTCGGAAATTTTGTATTTCGCGGCTGCCGCTGCATCAATGCCCAGTTTTTCTTCTAGCTGTAATTCCATACAGCGGTCTAAATAAGCCCGACAGAAATCAATTTCGGTTCTTAATTCAGCCAGTTTAAAGCGGGTATTTTGAAAAGCGCTGATCGGCTTGCCGAAAGCTTGCCGCTGTTTGGTGTATTGCACGGTATGCGCGAATGCCGCTTCGGCTCCCGCCTGGCAAATGATTGCGACCAGCATGCGTTCCCAGGCCAGTTCTTTCATCAACATCATAAAGCCCATGCCCTCCATACCCAGCAAATTTTCTTTGGGCACGCGTACATTGTCAAAGAACAACTCGCAGGTATCTTGCCCTTTCATGCCAATTTTATTTAATGGCTTGCCTTTACTGAAACCGGCACGGTCAGCTTCAACGATGAGTAAAGATAAATTGGCAGAGCCTTTATCACTGTTGCCCGTTTTGCAGACCACAATCGCCATGTCACACAGGTAGCCATTGGTGATAAAAATTTTAGAGCCATTGATGACATAATCATTGCCATCCAAAACAGCAGTTGTACGTACCGCTTGCAGGTCAGATCCGGTTCCCGGTTCGGTCATGGCAATGGCCGTGACCACTTCACCTGTAGCCATTTTGGGCAGCCAGGCTGATTTTTGCTCTTCATTGCCAAAATTGAAAATGTAGTTGGCCACAATATCCGAATGTAAGGAAAAGCCGGTTGCCGAATCCATGGCATAGGCCTGTTCTTCAATCAGGATCATGCTGTAAAGACGGTCTACACCCGATCCTCCGTATTGTTCCGGCATGGTGGCACAGAGTAAGCCCATTGCACCTGCCTTGTTCCATAAATCCCGGTCGACACGCTGCTGCTGTTCATATTTGGTAGTATTTGGAACCACTTCCTTTTCATAAAATTTGCGCACCGTTTCACGGAAGGCATCGTGCTCGGCATTAAACAAATGGCGGGGCAGCATAGGGGCTAAAGGTCGGATTGCAGCTGATTGCATTGTTATTCTGTCCATCTACAAAGTGATTGTCAGATAAAAATTAAAAGATTGAGACACAAGCGGCAATGAGATGAATGCTCAAATGTACAGATAAAATGATGAATTTGGTCAATTCGGGGAAATGGCTCGAAATGCAGGGGATGGATAGGGTAAACTAGCAAAAAATTTCATACGGTTGGGGAAAGGCTATGAGCGAAGAAATCAGCTTGGAAGAACGCAAAGTCATTTATCGTGCCCGTCGCGGTTTAAAAGAGATTGATGTTTATTTTGATCCCTATGTAAAAAATCATTATCTGCAGGCAGATGCAGCAGAAAAAGAAGTTTTTGCTGAACTGGTCGCACAAGAAGATCCAGACCTATTAGACTGGTTTATGGAGGTTTCTGAACCGCCACGTCCTGAAATGAGAGCCCTGATTGCCAAGTTGAAACATTACGTTCATGGCTAATCGTTGTTTTCAGCTGAAACGCAGCCGTCTGGCCTTTGTATTTCAGCTGATTATTTTTACCTTGCTCATTGTACTGTTACAGCAGCTTTTGCCGGCCTGGCTATGGTTGTTGTGCATTTTGTTGGGTGTGCTGACCTATGCCTATGGTCTAAAAGTTCCTCAACCGATGTGTCTTGAGCATTTGCATGCACGTGAATGGTCACTGTCCCATTTAAAATCTGAGCAGGTCAAACGCGTTTCAATCAGTCATTTGATTGATCATCAGCTTTATATTGTGGTGTATTTCCAGCATTTTCAGGAAAAGCCGTTACTGATCTGGATCGATCAATTATCCTTTCAGCAATGGAAGGCATTGAAAAAACTGGCTAAATTAAACTGATTGTAAGACAGTTGTATAAAATTAATTTAAATTAAAATATTAATAATCAATAATATATGTATAAGAGTTTGTTTTTTGTAAGACAGTTTAATCAAAAAAATAATAAATATTTCAATTGTCAGACAATTTCACCCCTGAATTATTTAAGCTAAATGTAAATTAAAAACACCAACAGCAAATGAGGAAATCATTATGATGATTCCAACTTGGATGTTTCTGGTGGTAGCAATTGTTTTGGCAATTGTTATTGGACGACTAGGAACAGTGCTGAAGGACCGATTTGCACAACATGAAAGCCGTTAGGCTTCGACCCCTTGATAAGTAGCATGTGCCGAACCGTCGCAATGCTACTTTTTTTTGCCTAAAATTTTTAACTTGATGGAATGCAGTCAATTTTCCCAAACCCATTTCATGGCAAAGTATCAAATCTAATTAGAGTGAATACTCTTTTATTCGGATTTCGCATCTGATATGTTTAGTTGCTATGGACATAAACACAATTATAGAGGACAGGAAAATGTCGCAAGTCCAAAAAATATGCCAGGGTATGGCAGCCATCATCGTTACAAGTTCTATATTATCAGGGTGTTCTCAAGTGGTTAAATCAGGGGCAAATATTGCCCTGGGGTTTAGTGAGAAACATATTGTGCCGCCAATCTTGGCCATGGATGATGCGGATATGGCGTGTAATTCAGGCAATGCCTTAACGCCCGCCATTATGTCAACCAAAGATATGGGGGCAGACCCAACCCGTATTGCCGTACTTTTATATGCTTCATCCGGGATCTGTGCTGAAAATCAGGCCTTGGAAGCAGAACTAGATTATTTACGCGCGTCTAAAGCGGGGCGGGTTTCAGAAGCCCAGGATGCCCGTATCCAGCAAAAACGCTGGGCGGCCATTGCTGCACAGCGTCAGTACGCGGGCTACCAGCTGTTAGAAAAGCGTTGGGCGACAAAATATAATAAGGCCTTGGGTGAGGGATGCCCGAAAATGAAAAGCGACCTTGATCAAACCGTGTATTTAATGGGGATGATCAGCGGTTTGCAGGCCATGACCAATGACATTAATTCTGGCGGTGCAGTCCATGTACCCAAAGATATTGCGGCCATCGTTGAACGCGGGATGGTGTGTCTGGATAATGCCAAATTCTGGGGTGCGCCAGAAGCGGCACGTGCCGTCATTTGGACCTTGTTGCCGGGCGCAGGCGATGGTAAGCCCGATCCTTACCAGACTTTAAAACAGTCGGTACAACTGGGTGAACAAAAAGGTGTACGCCTGTCTCATGCCCTGTATGCGGTCGCAGCTCAAGCCAGTGGTGATGATGCCAAGATTCGCGATGCCCTGAAAACATTTGCAACAGCACGCTCTGAAGAAAAGCCGGTCAATCCGCAGTTCAGACTGGTCGACAGTATGGCGCAAAATATGGTGCAGGGTATTTCAGACCGTTACTGGACTGAACATACCGGAATCCGTTCGGGTGAGGATGGCATGCAACGTTTCTGGGATGATCAGGACAGTTCAGCAGAATTAGATGATTTATTTGATGAAAATGAGAGTGCGGCCTCCTCTTAAATTGAATGGAATAAAAGAAAATACAAGAAAAGATGGGCTGGAATGATGTTTGATCTTTAATCCATCTTTTCTAAGCTGGGGACATGCCAATGAAAGACCAGTTTCTTATGCAAAAGATTATTTTTATTGCATTTGTAATGTCTTTTTCGGCATGTCTTCAAGTTTTTGCAGATTCATTTATCTATTGGCAAGCTGGCTTGTTCAAAGAGTTCTGGCGTTTATGGACCGCCCATTGGGTACATGTGGGGTGGATTCATTATCTGCTCAATATGCTGGCTTTTGCCTGCTTACCTTTTATTTTTCCCCGCGTCCGAATCTGGCATTTCGTTGCTTTACTGTTATTGCTTCCGCCGTTTATCAGCCTGTGTTTTTATTATTTCTTTCCAGATATAGAAGCCTATGCCGGCTTGTCCGGAGTCTTGCATGGGGCTTATGTCACCGTTGCCTGCGTGCATTTGTTGTATAGGAAAGAGCGCAATTTTGCTGCCTTGGTGCTGTGCCTGATTCTGGGAAAATTGCTTTGGGAAAATACCGTCGGCAGTGTCAGCACAGCAGAACTTATTGGCAGTCCGGTATTGGTTGAAGCTCATTTATTGGGAGTGATTGGAGGAATAATCATCGCTTTGGCGTATGTTCTATGGGAATATTTCGTTGAATAGTGGCGAGATTGACATTTAAAACAGAAAAGAAAATACATATTGTCATTTTCATTAATGTCGGGTTAATGCAAATTTGTAGATAACAATAAAGAAATTGGATCGGGAAAGGATATTCTCCGTTCATAAATCAAAATTGGCTTTACCAAACCACCGTGTAATGACCAAAATAAAAATAGGAATACACATGCAATATGATGAAAACAACAGATCTGGATTAGGTCTGTTACGTTATATATGGACAGAGTGGATCTCGGCCTTTGTCGTTCTTGTCTTACTTTTGCTGACTTTGATTATTGGTACCGGTGAAATGATTCACGGCCAGCTGTTGCGTATGGGTGAGCGTCTGTACGGTGATCCGGCGACTGGCATGCAATATTCATTTCTACGTGCCGAACCGAGTTCCCCAACCTGTGAACGTAATGTCAATGTCGATCGTAAAGTGCAAGAGCAGATGAAAGCCGATGCAGCCGACGAGTATGCTGATTTTTTCGGTGTGCGTTCAGAGGCTGATGTGCGTGCGGCGATAGTACAGGCTCAACAGGTCTGTGAAGAATCCTATCAGTTCTATGATAAAGCGATTGCCCATATGCAGGCTCATCCGAGTATTCGCGCATATCGTACCTTTGAAACGTCTTTCTTTGGCGTATTCAAGTTCGGTACTGAAAACCGGGCCCTGTTACTGGTTATCATGGTGGTATTTGCAGCGATCAGTGCAACGCTGAAAACCCATCATATTGGTTTACGTAGTCCCACAACGCGTATCGATTTTAAAGTGTACTCGGTGGCAATGCTGATTGGTAACGCCTTTTTGGCTTACTCGTCTTATAGCCAATATCAGTCCATGCTGAATTCTGGTGTTCCGATCGGAGACATGAAATATATTTACTGGTTGTGGATGATCCTGTTCAGTACGCTGACCTTGATCAGCCTGTATCAGATATTCAGACAGCCCAAGCAGAGCCAAGAGGGCGGTAGCTTAGGAATGGCTTTTCTGAGTGTGCCGCTGTATGGCTATATGGCGATCATTACCGGGATTAGCTTTACCTTCCTGATGGATTATCCAATGGGACAGGGTATTTACCTGGGACAGCTGGTCGAGTTTTCGAGTATCTTCCTGAATCTGGCACTGTTCATCTGGGCGGGTATGTTGCTGAAACAGACCCGTGTCGTGGACATGTTCCTGAATATCCTGCGTCCATGGAATCTGGCACCTGAAACCCTGACCTGGCTGATCTTGGTGGCAGCTGCGTTGCCAACGGCCTATACAGGAGCATCGGGGATTTTCGTGATCGCAGCAGGTGCGATTATTTATAAGGAAGTCTGGAATGCGGGTGGACGCCGTCAGTTTGCTCTGGCAGCAACAGCTATGTCAGGTTCTCTAGGTGTGGTATTACGTCCATGCTTATTGATTGTGGTGGTTGCCTCACTGAATAAGGAAGTGACAACGGACTTGCTGTATCACTACGGCGTGTATGTGTTCCTGCTGACGTCAACTTTATTTTTGATCATTTCACTGTTCTTCGCCGAAAGTAAATTCCGTATTGCAGCCCCAGGTGTAGCAGCACCTCAATCGGCTCGTGCTGTAGTGGCGGTGATTCCTTATGTCGTGATTTTCATCTTGATCTGGTTATTCTATAAATATGCCTTGTCGACCGATCTGAATGAATTTACCGCTCCAGTCATGATGCCAGTGATTCTGTTGCTGGTGGTACTTTTCGACAAGTTACGCCATGAACCTGCACCTTTACCCGCAGTGGGACATTGGGATGAAACCCTGACCGCCCAGTTGAATCAGGGATCGATCCCTGAATTGGCAACTGCCGGTGCAGCGGTAAATGCCGAATACCGTGAAGCAGAGCATGGTAAACAGCAGGGCAAAGAATTGGCAGTTGATCATGGCGTGAAACGTTCTGCTTATGGAGAAAGTTTGCGTAATGTCGGATTCTGGAAATCGTTACATATTTCTACCAGTGAAACGGTTGGACATATTGGTGCCCTGGTAATCCTGATGGCGCTTTCTGTCAGTGTGGGGGGATTACTGGAACGTATCGAAGTGATGCAGGCCTTCCCGACCGATATCAGTAGTACCATTCTCGTCATTACCCTGATTGTCGGACTGATGATTTTTGTGGGCATGATCATGGACCCATTTGGTGCCGTTATTCTGATTTCCGCTACAGTGGCTCCGGTAGCCTATCAATACGGTATCCACCCGGTACATTTCTGGATGATTACCCTGATTGGTTTTGAGCTTGGTTATGTCACCCCGCCTGTAGCGCTGAACCATCTTCTGGCCCGGCAGTCTGTTGGAGATGCCGAGGTGGCTGAGGCGGATGCAGAAGTGCGTCATCTATCTTTCTACTACCGCTATGAACGCTGGGTTTTACCGGTGATTGTGATGCTGCCTGCCATGTTGATCATCGCTTATATTCCTTATGTATTTAAGCTGTTCGGTTGGTATCATTAATCCATCATAAAAAAAGCACCTTCGGGTGCTTTTTTTATGACTTTTTATATAGGGAATTATATGCGGGAAATCTGCCTGAATTATCGGGTGGCACGTTTTTGAACCAGGGGGCTACAGAGGATAATGGCACCCAGAATGAGTCCGAAACCCATTAAACTATAATGATCCGGTATTTCTTGCCAGAAGATAAAGCCCCAGATTCCTGCAAAAATAATGGCAATATAGTTCACAGGGCCAATCTGTCCGGCAGGGGCGAGTTTATAGGCATTAGACATGAAAATCTGGCTAATATTGGCAAGCAGACCTGCGCCAATCAAGAAACCCAGTTCAGTCCAGGTATAGGGACGCCATAACCAGAACATCGGAATCATGGAAATGAGTGTGCCGATAAAATAGAAATAAAATACGATTTTCTCTGGAGATTCGGTACTAGTGAGCGCGCGGACTGTTACAAATGCCATGGCTGCCAACAAGCTGGCACCTAGCCCAATCACAGACATCTGGTTAAACATGCCAGCATCGGGCTTGGCCACAAAAATGACCCCAACCAGGCCAAACGCTGCGGCGAGCAGCATGGATTTGGTGATTTTTTCTTTCAGAAACAACCAGGCAATCAGTGGAATAAAAATCGGGGAAGAATAGGTAAAGACCATGGCGTTGGACAGCTTTAAATGGGCAATTGCATAAAAGAAGCCATACATGGCAATCAGCCCGATGACGGCACGCCAGCTATGCATCCAGATTTTTTCAGTTTTAAAAAAACCAATTCCCTTAGAACAAATAAGCGGCAGAAAAATAAACAGGCCGACAAAGTTGCGAAAAAATACAATGGTGGGATTATCTACGGTATGCGAAGCATAGCGAATACAGACACCCATAAGAGAAAATAAAAAGGCAGAGCAGGTCAGTAAAGCAAGTGCTGTAAACAGGTTCCGATTGCTGGTCGGTAGGGACATGAAACAATTCAGCTAAAATATGTACAGCTATTTTAGCTGAATATTCAATTATAAAATCATTGTTTTTGAGCCAATTGAGCTTCGAGTAATTTAATCTGTTCTTCTTTCAGGGCAATCAGCTCATCTGCATCGGCGTGTTGGGCTTTTAGCATGGCTTCCTGTTCATTTAGCTGGCTTTGAATATCTTCCAGTTTAGCCACTTCTTCTTTGGCGAGTGATTCATTTTCTGGAACAGCTTCTTTCAGGATTTTTTCATCCACCAGCTGAATGGTTTCCTGCTCGGTTTGAGCAAGTGGTTCTGGCGCTTTTTCAGCTTTAGCCGCCGGTTTTGCAGGCGCCGTTAAACTGGTTCCTTCATGTTCAGGCAGTATTTCATTTGAAGTTGCAAAAAACCATTGATAGGCCAAAAAAAGCGCAATGATTGCAACCAGTCCCCCAGTAATGCCCAATAAAAGTTTTGGGCTGTTTCTTTGATCTAATGTCATATTGAACCTGTTTTTATTTAGGCTGACGCGGTTTGAACTGAATGACACCAATCTCATCCGGCTGTTCCGGCATCTGTGGTTCATCGACATGCGTTGGCCGATTTTCGCTATAGCCACAGTCAATACATTCAATCCATTCATCGTCGCCAGAAGTTAGCATGACAACCCGATCTAGCGCTTCACATTTTGGACATTTAGCACCTGCAATGAAACGACGTTTGATAGTCATCATCCTAACCTTCCGAACAATCTTAGACAGTTAGTTTAAGCGTTTTTAGAGGGGTTCGTCCAACCTTGATGACGTAATAACGCATCTATTTTTGGCTCACGTCCGCGGAAATTGATAAACGCGTCAAGTGCTGTATCTTTTCCGCCAACTGCTAGAATAAATTGACGAAATTCTTTTCCGGTCTGAACATTAAAGATTCCTTCTTTTTCGAAACGATCGAAGGCATCACTGGCCAAAACTTCGGCCCATTTGTAAGAGTAATAGCCCGCAGCATAGCCGCCGGCAAAAATATGGCTAAAGCTATGCTGGAAACGGTTGTAACTGGCTGTGGGCGCGACTGCATATTTTTGGCGAATTTCATCCAGCGTCACTTGTACCTGTTCGGCATTTAAAGCCGAGCTGTGCTTGTGAATATGCAGGTCAAACAGGGCAAATTCGATTTGACGCAAAGTTTGCATGCCAGACTGGAAGAAACGGGCATCCAGCAAGGATTTAAGCAAATCTTCTGGCAAATGCAGCTTCGTTTCGATGTGTTCACTGAGCAGATCAAGGCTGTCAGTATCCCAGGTCCAGAACTCCATAAACTGGCTTGGAAGCTCCACGGCATCCCAATCTACGCCGTGTGTACCTGCCACAGCAATATGGTCCACTTCGGTCAATAGATGATGCAGGCCGTGACCAAACTCGTGGAACAGGGTATTCACTTCATCATGGGTAAGTAACGCCGGTTGATCACCGACAGCAGGGGTGAAGTTGCAGACCATGTAGCAAATCGGTTTTTGCAGGCCTTGTCGGGTTTGCATGCGCGAGCGGAAACCGCTCATCCAGGCGCCACCGCGTTTGCCACTGCGTGCATACAGATCGAGGTAGAAGCCGCCGACCACATTGCCTTGATCTTCCAGTTCAAAATAGCGTGCATCGGGATGCCAGACCGGCGCTTCACGTTCTACAATGTTGATGCCATAGAGACGGTTCACAATGCTGAACAGGCCTTGCAAAATTTTAGGTGCAGGGAAATACGGTTTGAGTGATTCCTGCGATAAATTGAACTGTTGCTGTTTCAGTTTTTCCGAATAGTAACCGGTATCCCAAGGCTGTAACTCGAGAATGCCATCCTGAATGGCAATGGTTTTTAATTCGGCAATTTCTTTGCTGGCCGGTGTGCGTGCATGTTCAGCCAGGTCGACCAGAAACTTATCTACAGTTTCGACATCCGGTGCCATTTTGCTGGCCAGCGATAACTCGGCATAGTTTTTAAAACCTAACAGTTGAGCCATTTCATGACGCAGACTCAGGATTTCTTCCATCACCTGGGTATTGTCAAATTCAGGATGTTCTGACAGGTCGGAAGCACGTGTGGTATAGGCTTTATACAACTCTTCACGCAAGCCACGGTCATCGGCATAGGTCATGATGGCCAGATAAGCCGGAATGTCTAAAGTCGCCACCGGCTGATCAAGTTCGCGTTGCTGGCCATATTGTTTAAGTAAATCGATACTGCTTTGCGGCAAGCCTTTGAGTTGATCTTCAGTCAGCGGCTTGAAGTAGATTTGTGTGGCATCCAATACATGGTTGGAGAAGTCAGATGAAAGCTGCGACAAACGGGCAGAAATTTCTGCATAGCGTTTTTTCGCTTCACCTTCTAAAGCAACCCCTGACAGTTTGAAATCGCGCAGCGCCAGTTTAATGGCACTTTGATGGGCTGCTGGAAGCGTGCTAAATACGGATGAGTCATGCACATGCTGATAGGTTTGATACAGCACCGTATGTTGACCCAGTTGGGTGTAGTATTCGCTTAATGCCGGAAGCAGGGATTGGTACAGTTCACGTGTTTCTGAATTGTTCATCACGGCATTGAGATGTGACAGTACACCCCAAGCTTCACTCATGTTGTTTTCCAGCGTATCGACCTGTTCCAGAACATTGAGCTGTGACTGAGCATCTTCTGGAACTGCGGTTAAATCGTTTAAAAAACTTTGTCCTTGTTGAATGGCCTGTTCAATCTGTTGTTTTAAATCGGCCAGTTGAATCTGGTCAAATTGTGGAACGGGCAAGGTCGCCTTTTCTAAAGTCATTTCTAATACGCCATATCATTTATAAAGTTAATAGTAGATGTAAGGCTTAGAGAGGGTTAAATCAAGGGCTATTATTTTTCAGTCAGTAAATACTTGATAGACCAAACCTAATAAAAAGCCCTACCGGAGTAGGGCTTATATCGAAAAATTATTCTATCTTGGCTTTCGCATTCGACTTTTTCTTTTTCGGCTTGGATTTTTTCTTCAGCTTGTCTTTGGCTTTTGCATCTGCCTTGGCTGAAGATTTTTTATCTGACTTTTTGGCAGGTGCAGCAGATTTAGCTTTTGGCTTTTTCTTGCGAACCGGCTGTTCGCCCTCTTCACTCGCCACGGCTTTGGCTCGTGAACCAAAGACTTCTTCTGTGGTGGTCTTGGCCACACGTGGCGCTCTGCTACGAATCACCCGGCCGGCATGGGTCAATTGTTGCAACAGTTCAAAGTCTATCTTGCGATCTTCCAGATTGACCGCTGCCACCTTAATTTTGACTTCATCGCCCAGACTAAAGGTCTGACCACGTGCCTGACCGATTAAGCTTTGGCTGGCCTGATCATAGACAAAATAGTCATCGCCCAGTTGGCTCACGTGAACCATACCATCGACATACAGGTCTTTTAATGTCACGAACAGACCAAACTCAGCCACGGCACTGATAATCCCGACAAATTCTTCACCTAAATGCTGCTGCATATAGTGACATTTCAACCAGGTCGTGACTGAGCGGGAAGCTTCATCGGCACGGCGTTCGGTTTGCGAGAAATGTTCACCGGCGTCATCCAGAGCTGCACCGGAAAGCAGGAAAGGCTTCTGCTTTAAATGAGCCTTGATGGCACGGTGCAATAACAGGTCCGGGTAACGGCGGATTGGAGAGGTGAAATGGGTATAGGCATCATAAGCCAAACCAAAATGCCCGGCGTTACTTGCGCCGTAATAAGCCTGCATCATGGAACGTAACAGCACCGCGTGAATGCTAGGTGCATCAATGCGGTCCTTAGTGGCTTCAATCACCGCCTGATAGTCTTTTTGCGTTGGCTGTTCAGGGAAGGGCAGACCCAGCAATTTCACATATTCACGCACTTTCTGGATACGTGAAAATTCAGGTGGCTCATGCACACGGTATAACATCGGAATGTCATTTTCCAGGGCATATTCGGCGGCGGCCACATTGGCCAGCAACATGCATTCTTCAATCAGTTTATGCGCATCATTACGTGTACGCGGCAGAATTTCATTAATGCCACCCAACTCATCGAAGGTCATGTAGGTTTCGACGGTTTCGAATTCCATGGCATGACGCTGCGCCCGTAAACCTTTTAAAATCTGATACAGTTGGAACAGGGTATTCAGCGATTTACGCACATCGCGATCTTCAGGAACGGCTTTGCTGTCACCGTCAAAATACTGCGCCACCTGGGTATAGGTCAGACGTGCTTTGGAATGCATCACGGATGGATAAAATTCAAAACCTGTCACACGACCGGCACGGGACAGTTTCAGGTCACAAACCATACAGAGACGGTCGACATGCGGATTCAGCGAGCACAGACCATTAGATAAGGCTTCCGGCAACATCGGCAGCACAAAGTGCGGGAAATAGACGGACGTGCCACGTTCTTTGGCTTCATCATCCAAAGGCTGGTCATTACGCACATAATGGCTGACATCCGCAATGGCCACGACCACGCGGTAACCGCCACCTGGACGTTTTTCCGCATATACGGCATCGTCAAAGTCACGGGCATCTTCACCGTCAATGGTGACCAGGGCCAAATCACGTAAATCGATCCGGCCCTCGCGGTCTTGTGCAGAAGGTTCCTTAAAGTGTTCCGCATCACGAATCACTTCTTCCGGAAATTCATAAGGCAAGCCAAATTCTAAAATGGTTTGCGGAATAATGATTTCAGTATCGGCCTTGTCTGCCATAGACTGAACGATATGACCGGTCGCCAGTTCTTCGCGGGTCGGATAGTCATCAATCGCCACGCGAACCGAATCACCCACTTTGACCTGGGCATGTTCAATCAGTTCTTTTTCCAGGGTAATCGGCTGATGGGCATTCGGATTGCCGGGCTGAATAAAGTATTCGCCATCGTGAACCGCCACTTTGCCAATAATCTGTTTCACCCGATGCTGCACCACTTCGGTAATAAAACCCCAAGCCTTGCCTTTGCGGTCGACCGAAGTTTGACGAACCTTGACGCGGTCACCATTAAAGACCAGACGCAGCTCGCGTTCAGGCAGTAAAAGGTCTTCATGATCGGCAATCGAGGCACTGCCCAGACCTTTGGAGTTGATATAGACAGTGGCTTCATGCGTCGGCTGGCTGGCGGCAAGCTGGAACTTGTAGCCATCTTTCATCAACTGGCCATCCCGAACCATGGCGATCAGGCGATGGCTAAGGGCATCAATACTTTTTTGATCTGCAATTTCAAAATGTTCCACTAGATCTGCATGAGATTGTGGTGCTTGTAGTTTTTCAATCGTTTCAGAAATAAGAATACGGCTGGGAATAGGATTTTCATAGCGTTCAGCTTCAGCTTTAGCTTCAGGATCGACCCAATTTTTCATAATGTCTTTGGCTTCATGTCAGAAGATAGGATTAGCATAAGTCATGCAGCAACAGACTGCACGTAAATGATTGCAATATTGTGTTTTTCAGTGCAAATTTTCGGGCCAGGTTGAATATTTCAGCAGCATCCGCCATAAAAAACAGCAAAAAGGGCAGAGCCAGCTCGGAAATTGTTTAAAAAATAGATGATTGATTAAAAATATCAGAATTTTTTGAAATCTGACTTGAAGAAACGAAGTTTAGTTTGTATTATGGCGGCTCGTTACGGTGAGGTGGCCGAGTGGCTGAAGGTACTCCCCTGCTAAGGGAGCGTGGGTCTTAAAGCCCACCGAGGGTTCGAATCCCTCTCTCACCGCCACGAATAACTTGAAATGCGCTCATAGCTCAGCTGGATAGAGCACTTGGCTACGAACTAAGGGGTCGGGAGTTCGAATCTCTCTGAGCGCACCAATCAAGTTAAACGCGGTAATTTTTATAGTAACGAATGCTGAAAAGCAACTCAAGTACGCGCTCATAGCTCAGCTGGATAGAGCACTTGGCTACGAACTAAGGGGTCGGGAGTTCGAATCTCTCTGAGCGCACCAACTTGAACACATCGACAGATGTAAAACTGGAAGAAACCGCACATGTTGCGGTTTTTTTATGCCTGAAATTTGGTGCAACTGAGCGGATAAGTTTTTCCATGAGTGGAGATGTCTTTAAAAAAGTAGGGCATCTTAAATATCTACTCCAGATATTCCAGATATCTAGACGAAACCTGGAGTAAAATGCGCTGGTGAAATTATTATGTTTATCTCAAATCAATCTGTGCAATCCTCAAAAAAATAAATTTTGTTTAAAAAATAGATGAAAAATCTAATTTTGCCCAATAACTGTTCACTTGATTGCGTATTTGTTAAAAAGCACTTAACAGAATATTAAAAACGCGTATAATGCACCACATCAAGACGTCGCGCTCATAGCTCAGCTGGATAGAGCACTTGGCTACGAACTAAGGGGTCGGGAGTTCGAATCTCTCTGAGCGCACCAACTTGATCGCATCGACAGATGTAAAACTGGAAAAAACCGCATTTAATGCGGTTTTTTTGTGCCTAGAATAAATTAAATCTGTTAAAAAACTATTTCAATTTCTGCTTAATCTTTAATGCCAATACGGTATTGCCACCAATTGCCGGTAACATGTCGTGATAAGGCATGCTTCGCATCGCTCGAAGTAGGAAGGGGGCTTTGTCATGAATTTTCATGGCACTGGTGACCTTTAATAAGGTACCTGTACCTTGCGGAATCAGCTGCATACCGCCTTTAACAAATTGCAAGTCTCCACCGACTGCCTGAAACTCATTTTCTAGACTGTTGGGATAGTCAAAGCGCAGCTTAAAATCAAATGGAATATTGATCACGCCTAAGCCGACTGAAATTTTGTAATCTGCATTAATGGCGTTGGGGTCAATTTTTTTCAGGTCGATCTCTTTAATCTGGCGTGGAAAAAGCTCCTGATAGGCAGGCGCATTCAGCCAGTGCTGCATCTGTTGCGGTTTTTTTGCAAAGTACTGATAGCTGCTACTAAAACGCAAGCTTTCCAGACCATGCGGATAGGGCACCTTGCTAGAGGGCAAGATAAAAGAAACCGGTTCCTGGGACAGTTGGCTCAGTGTGGCAATTTTTTGAACCTGGTTCGAGCTTAATGGGGCTTCGGGTAATTCTCCAGCTTTCAAGCTGTGGTAACTCGGTGTTTTAAAGTGCTGTTGCAGGGCTTCGAGTAAAAAAGCGTTGGTGCCAGAGGGAATGCCGAGTTTGGCCTCCGGAAGCGCATTCAAAATGCTGCTGAATAAAAAGCCTTTGGGGTGGTTTAAGTCGCCCCATTGGGTCACGGTAATTAAGGTTTTATTGTTGCCTAAATCAAACCATTCAATTTTGCCTGCACCATAAGGAATAGGTGCATCCAGGACAAGGGTTGAAATACTGTTCGCCGTTAAATGGTGCTGCATCAGCACATTTTCTTTAAAGTTTAAGATTGGAATCGGCGTTGGAATGGACACCTGATATTTCATCTGGGTAATGTTGCCTTGTTGCTCAACGACCTTTGCTAACTTTAAGGTCGGAAATAGCCCTTTATACCCGTTATAGTTGCTTAAAAGCCGCGCTACGTTTTGGCTGCTGGCGGGTACCACCACTGCACCGGTATAAAACTTGCCACTTATACTGTGCGGATTTTTAAAGGTCGGTAAAGTAATTGCCTGTGCCGGATGGGCGTAAATCAAAATACGGTTTGCGGTTAAGTCAGCCAGAAGTTGGGCCTTCCCCTGAAATACACTCAGGCTACTGGGAATCTGTTCTTCCCATGGGATGATCTTTGCCGAGACCTGCGTGCCGAGCAGGCAGCACAGCACCAGCAAACCGCATTTATTTTTATTGTTCTGCATGCCACATCCTGTTTATGCTTTTTAAGTGAATGATGATGTTTTAATCAATTTTAAAATAGTTGTGAAGCAAACTTATGTAATTTAGCTTGTAATGGTCCGAGCAAAAACAATAAGGAAAAGGCCGAATCTGGTGTAATATCTAGCACAATTGTTCGAATAATTTGATGATGAATCATGTCAGAGACCAAGCCTGCTGTATCGGTACGTTATTTTTTAAATCTGGAAGAATCACAAGACGGTTTTGCGCTTGCGACGTTTGGTAAAAAGCAGATTAGTCGCTTTATTACCCCCTTCGTAAGTATCGGAATTATTATTTGGGGTTTTTACCTCGGCTTTAATGGCGTGGGTCGCTATTATGTTGCGCTCGGTGCTTTCTTTTTAATTTTGCAGTTGATTATGCGTTACTGGTTTTTACCAATGATGTTTAAACGTCAATTTGTAAAATACCAGCTTGGTAAAAGTGAACAAGGCATCGAATTGTTTCAGGATCATGCGGAAATTTATGCCAATGGTCGTAAACAGATGTTTAACTATAGCGACGTGCAAAAATTTGCTACAGGTAAACTGACGTACATGATTGAATTGAAGAACCGTACCGTGGTGGTTGTGCCGAAACGCGCTTTTGAACATTCTACCGAGCAAACCGTATTTGAAAATACATTTAAAAAGTAAGCCTGAAATAACCTAACAGTGAAATAAAAAGGGAAGATCATGAGTACACGTCCATCGAAGATTGTCTGTGTCGGCCGTAGCTATGCGGACCATGCCAAAGAATTAGGCAATGCCATTCCTGATCGTCCGGTTTTGTTTATCAAGCCACCGAGTGCCTTAACGGCATTGCAAGAGGGGATTTCATGGAACCCGGCTTGGGGCAATTGTCACTATGAATGTGAACTCAGCCTGCGGATTGACCGCACTTTAAAGGCAGAGACCGATCCGGCTAAGGCGCTGGAAGCTGTGGGTGCGGTAACTTTGGGCCTGGATTTAACCTTGCGTGACTTACAGGATGACCTGAAAAAGAAAGGTCAGCCTTGGGAACGTGCCAAAGCATATGATGGTTCATGCCTGTTGGGTGACTGGGTTGAGCTTTCAGAAGTGAAAGACTGGAAAGATGTACATTACACCTTGCATGTGAATGATGAGCTGCGTCAAAAAGGCGATACATCTTTGCTGATTTTTGATATTGCGACTTTACTTGCTGATATCAGCCAGGTCTTTACCCTGGAAGAAGGTGATGTGGTGATGACGGGTACACCTGCGGGTGTGGCTGCATTAAAGGCAGGTGATCAACTCACCATGACGTTGCAAGGTCAGAGCCAGGATTTTGTCTGGAAAACCTTTGTTCAATAAGCGAAAAAGCTGAGTAAAAAGGCTGCTTAAATGCGGCCTTTCTAAGTTCTGAATTTTTACATGACGGTCAGCTTGCATGGCTGGATCAGACATTTTTGTCTGCTCATAGCTCCGCGTAGTCATTGAAAAAGCCTTCATATGTGAAGGCTTTTTTATGGCATCGTCAACGTCAGTTAACGCTATTTCTTTTCAAAAATAGCGGACAGGGGAATGGAAAGTTTTGCAGCCAGATAGTCATCAGATTCAACCAGTGCGGGTCCGAGTCTTTGTATCCATTCATCATCCGGGCGGATATTGGCGACATCTTTGCTGCGCGGAAGCGGGTAGGGTAACTGTTTATAAAAACTCCAGAAATCGACCTGAGCCAGATTGCGCGCGAGAATGTATTTATCATCATCGGTACGTTTCACCAGATTTTGCTTTTCCAGCATCAGTACATAACTTGGCCAGCGTCCAATTTCATCACGACCCAAAACCAGCAGCGCTTCTTCATCTGAAACCGTTTCGCCAATTTGCTGCTTTCTATAAAACAGCTCAAGCACGTCTAACAGCATGATTACCGGATGACGCTTCTGTTCTTTACCTGAATTAAACGCAGTCAGGCCATAACTGATTTCGACCCCCAGCAAAACAATGTTCCAGGACAGGAAAATCCATAACAGGAAAATCGGGATGGCTGCAAAAGCGCCATAGACAATTTCATAACTGGTGAAATTTGACATGATGACGCCAAACAGATTCTTCAACAATTCAAACACGACTGCACTGAATGTACCGGCAATCAAGGCGGCTTTAATTGGGACGCTGCGGTTGGGAATGGTCCAGTTTAAAATAAAGAACCCCAAAATGGTCAGGACAAAGGAAATGCCCCACAAGATAAATTCGCCGTTGACCTCATAACCGGCAAAATTATTGCTGAGTACATTTAATGAAGCCACAGTCGATGAAATAGCAAAAGCACTGCCTAACAGAATTGGACCGAGTGAAATAATAGTCCAGTAACGCATAAATCCAATGATTCCGCCTCGCGTTTCCTGAACCCGCCAAATCCGGTTAAATACGGTTTCGATACTAGAAAGCATCATGACTGTAGTCACAAACAGGAATAAAATACCAATTACTGTCAGGTTGCTGGATTTATCGGTAAAGGCATTAAAGGCCTTGTCAAAGGCGATGGTGGTTCGGGGCAGAAAATGGCTGTAAATCAGTTGTTGTAATTGCTGTCTTGCTGGTTCCAGGGCTTTAATGGAAGAAATGATCACCAGAAAAACCGTCAGCATGGGAACTACTGCAAACAGGGTGGTATAAGTCAGAGAGGCTGCCTGATCACGACAACGATCGGCTTCAAAACGTCTGATAACAAATAAAGCAAACTGAAACCAGGTCTCATTATAAAAAGGAAGTTTTTTTAAATACTTTTCTAACATAGTGATGGAGTCTCAATTTTTTTAGTCGTCTTTATGAATTTTCAATATCAAGCTTAACCAAAAAATGGGAAAAATACCGTATAGTTTTCTCTTTTGGCTTTGTTTATAAAAATTATGCAGTCTTATGTCCTTGTTTTATATTACAGCAAATATGGTTCAACCAAAGAAATGGCGCATTTAATTGCCAATGGAATTGAATCTACAGGTATGGCGGTAAAAATTCGTACGGTGCCTAATCTATCCACTGTGGTGAAACAGGCTGAACCGAGTATTCCGGAGGAAGGGGATATTTACTGTACCCTGGATGATTTGGCCAATTGTTCAGGTCTTGCTCTGGGTTCACCTACACGCTTTGGCAATATGGCCTCCGAGATGAAATTTTTTTGGGATCAGACCACCAGTCTGTGGCTGAATGGTGCCTTACATCAGAAACCGGCCTGTGTCTTTACATCTTCAGGTTCTATGCACGGCGGGCAGGAAAGTACATTGCTGACTATGCTTCCGCCCCTGTTTCATCATGGCATGATGATTATGGGCCTGCCGAATGCCAACCCGGCATTGTCCAATACCAAATCGGGTGGCACACCTTATGGTGCAAGCCATGTGAGTGGTCCACGCCATGATTTGGGGCTGAGTCAGGATGAAAAAATCCTGTGTGAAGAGCAGGGTAAGCGCTTGGGCGATGTGGTTAAAAAATTGCAGGTAAACTGATTTTTTATTGAGAAACTGGGTTCAACTCACCCTATTCTTAAAATATAGATATAAAAAAGGACCATTCTAAAAATGAATGGTCTTTTTTATTGCAACTTAAAGTTTAAATAGCTGAATGCTTATGCTTTTTCTTTAAAGCGATGCTTACATTTTAAGCATTTGTAATCCAGGAATACATTTTTATCGATAATGACTCCGGCTTTTTTACCGAAAATATTACCGAGTACCCCACCTGTCACCCCTACGGCAATGGCACCTACAAAGGTGCCTACAGTGCCACCGAAAATCACTCCTAATGGTCCGGCAATTGCACCAATCGCGGCCCCTGTGGATGCGCCTGTTGCAGCCCCACCGACTGTTCCTGCGGTTGCCCCAGCTGAGGTCATTAAAATTCCACTAATGGTCTTTAAATTCTTTTCATGATCACGTTTTTCAACTTCAGTCGATCCACATTTAGGACATTGCATAGAGTTTTCCATCAATAATTTAGCTTGACCGATCTTGGGCTATATGGAATAGAGAGGGCTTCAAGGTCAGCGGGTATTTATGACATGTTGCTACAGTATGTCTGTTCTACATCTGGATGTCAGGAACATTTCATACCAACCTGATTCTAGTTGAAATAAAGTCAAAACAGTTTATCTGAGTTGTAAACACATTCATTCTTCATCGAGTAGGAGGGAATTGCGGATGGGTTTTTAAGTATTCATCAGCTCTAAAAGCATGAGCAATCGCTTCATCCTCTAGGTTCTGCAACTTCAAGCAGGGTGAGGCTGCTCCGGTCCTCTGTTCAAGTTTCATTTTAAGTGTGCTTGGGTTCAATTCTATGGAGTTTGGGAGAGGGAGAATGCCGATTTGGGGGATAGAGGCAAAAAATTACCTTTATCTCAAGGTTTCTTTATAAATAGGTTTAACTGTGATTGATTAATTATATTTTTAATAAAATATGATGGAAATCACACTTAGAAAGAAGTCCTCATAAAATCGAAATTTACCATTCTATAAAATAAGTGAAGAACATAATTTCACGCTTTATTAGCGAAATTATTTATTACTCTTTAGATAAAAAATATATTATTTTAATCAAGTTTGTTATGTGAAGTTTATATTCAAAAAATTTTTATATAATGATTTATTACAAATCACAAATAAATAACAAATCCTTATTTTTATAATATAAAACAAATGGATAATTTTTTATAAAAAACAGAAAAAATGTGAATCTGGATAAAAATTGCCTTTTATTTTTTTTATGTGATTTAATTTTACTTAGATTTATTAAAACTTATTTTAGTCAAAGATAAATTAACATCTCAGGTCAGAGGGCTTCAAAGATTATGAGAATATTAATGATCAATCTGGGTTTATTTTGTTGCTGTTTTCTGAACACTGCTTATGCCACATCGGATGAATGGAGTCAGCGCTGGAAATCATCAAGTGCCTGTTCCAATGAGAATCTGGTGCAGGCAAATCTGATCGAGCTCAAGGATTCCGATTATTATTCCGGCTTGGGAAAAACCATCATTAATAGTACTCATACCCGCTCTATCGGTACGGTAAATACCCCGACCAACAATATCAATATCAGTGGTGCAAATAACCGCATAGACATTTCCAATGATACTGCGAATGACGGGACTTTAAATTCGACAACCACTCAAAATAATCCGCAATGCCCTAACTTAAGCACCCCATCGGGAGACTCGCTATGCTGAATTTTCCGTTCACCCAAAACAGCAGATCTTCTGGGGGGCATCTATGTCCTGTTTGGGCATTTACTTTAAGGCCGTATCGGCTTGCCATTCTCAAGCAAGAAGCCGTTCAGCCTGGTACAGGAGCCTGAGATGAATAAACAGGACTTGATTAAATCCATCAGCAGGAAACAGAACCCATCTTCTCCAGGCAAGACAAATGACTGGAAGGACAAGAAAGACCAGCAAGAGGAAGGGACTTCGATGCTGGAGGATGTCAATCCCGCAGTGGTCAAGAATTACTGGTCAACCCCCAGCATGATTAAAAGCGCTATGAAAATGGGCTCGCTCCCATGATCAGAAGAAGTACTTAGCGAGAGGTGCTTCAAAACGTGAAAAGGAAGAACAGCTATGAAAATAACTGTTAAAACAATCGCCTTATCCGTCGCCTTCCTGACCGGTGCAGGCATGGCAAATGCTCAAGACACGGAAGTGGCTGTAGATACGGGTCTGGAAACGGCTCTGGCTACTTTATTCCAGCAGGTCACCAATGGCTCTGCGCTTAACCTTGCAGTCAATACAGCGGATATTAATGCAAGCGTCAACACAGAGGGGGGTTTTGATGCTGTCAATAATTTTGAAAACACCATAGAGACCTCGGCCCTGGGTGCTGTAAATACAGGTAATCTCGCTGTGGAGCAAGGCAGCCTGAGTGCTCTGAGTACCGGTACACTCAATGCAACGCTTGAAGATCAACAAAGTCAATTGGAGTCGTTGACCGATACTGAGAGCGATTCGTCATCACAGATCGAAAGTGTGCTTGGTCAAAGTCTTGATGCCAGCTTTAATGAGGAGTTGAATCAAACCTTGAGCAATTACAGTGTAGCCAATGTCGCCTTTAACTCTGGCGCTATTGACGCATCTGTAAATACAATCACAGAAGGAACCGAGAATAATATCAACGGTATTAAAACTTCTGCCATTGGTGCGGTGAATACGGGTAGCATCACCGTAACCGTAAAGTAACCCCGTTTTCAACATGACTAAAGGTTTAACTATTGGTAAATAGTTAGGCCTCTTTTTTTTGTAATAAGTTATTGATTTAATTAATTGAAAATTTTTAACCTATGCTGTGGACAGATTTCTTTTGCCCGGGGCGGATGGGAAAGATGAAATTACCTATGCCCAGCTTTTTTGTATTTGATTAATCAATTGAATCAGTCAGATCAAGGCTGCTATTCATTCCCGCCCCCGGCTTTATGGCTAGGGTGAAGGCATTTTTTGAAATGGAAATCATCCTGCTAAAAAATTTATCTTTCTACTAGAATTACTTTATAAATACGCTTAATTGTGATTGGTTAATTATATTTTAATAAAAAATAGAAGTACGTCACATTTTGGAAAGAGTTCCAATAAAATCAAAGTTTACAACTT
>NZ_JBNCAT010000037.1:0-23330 GCF_049808495.1 Acinetobacter sp. G11 | reverse complement strand
TCTGATGTGACAAAACCTGAGTCCTTTATAGTTAAAGTGTTTGTTTGCACTCATATTTTAACTATTTAGACTCAGGTTTTTTTATTTAAAGTAAACTGTGGGACAGTAGTGCCCATTTGGGTGCTTTTTTTAGCGTGCAATCTTAGTTCGCAGCAGCATCAACCACTGGAATCTTACCAATTTTCGCTTGCCAGATTTTTGGTGCAGTCGCGTGAATAGAAGTACCATTCACGTCAACAGCTACAGATACAGGCATATCTTCAACTTTGAATTTGTAGATCGCTTCCATACCCAAGTCAGCAAAAGCCACAACTTCAGCTTCACGAACAGCTTTAGATACCAGGTAAGCAGCACCACCTACAGCCATCAGGTAAGTTGCTTTATTGTCTTTGATGGCTTCAACCGCAGCAGGACCGCGATCAGCTTTACCAATCATGCCGTACAAGCCAGTAGCTTCAAGCACTTGGCGAGTGAATTTGTCCATACGTGTTGCAGTTGTCGGACCAGCAGGGCCAACCACTTCGTCGCCTACAGGATCGACAGGGCCAACGTAGTAAATGAACTTGCCTTTAAGGTCTACAGGAAGCTCTTCACCGTTGTTCAGCATATCCACCATACGTTTGTGCGCAGCGTCACGACCGGTATAGATGGTACCGTTAAGCAATAAAGTATCGCCTGGTTTCCAGGAATTCATTTCTTCTTGGGTGATGTTGTCCAGGTCAACACGTTTAGAAGATGAAGAATCCCAAGTTACAGCTGGGTAGTCTTCAAGTTTAGGTGCTTGAATATGTGCAACACCTGAACCGTCTAACTGGAAGTGTGCATGACGAGTTGCAGCACAGTTTGGAATCATACCCACCGGTTTACCCGCAGCATGACATGGATAATCTTTGATTTTGATATCCAGAACAGTGGTTAAGCCGCCTAGACCTTGCGCGCCAATACCCAATGCATTTACTTTTTCGAAGATCTCGATACGGAGTTCTTCCATTTTGCTTTGTGGACCACGGCGAAGCAATTCGTCCATGTTGATCTCTTCCATCAATGCTTCTTTGGCAAGCATCATGGCTTTTTCAGCAGTACCACCAATACCGATACCGAGCATACCAGGAGGACACCAGCCTGCACCCATGGTTGGAACAGTTTTCAGTACCCAGTCCACGATTGAGTCAGATGGGTTTAACATGGCAAGTTTAGATTTGTTTTCTGAACCGCCACCCTTGGCAGCAACAGTAATGTCGACTTTGTTGCCCGGTACGAGTTTGTAGTGGATTACCGCAGGCGTGTTGTCTTTGGTATTTTTACGGCCAAATGCAGGATCAGCTAAAACTGATGCACGAAGTACGTTAGAGCTTTCCAGGTAACCTTGACGTACACCTTCATTGATTGCATCGTCTAGGCTCATGGTTAAATCAAATTTAACGTCTAGACCCACTTCAAGAAATACGTTCACAATCCCGGTATCTTGACAGATAGGACGGTGGCCTTCTGCACACATACGAGAGTTAATTAAGATTTGTGCAATAGCATCTTTTGCGGCTTTGTTCTCTTCACGATCATAGGCACGGCTCATCGCTTGGATGAAGTCTTGTGGATGATAGTAAGAAATGAACTGAAGCGCATCTTTTACCGATGTGATCAAGTCATCTTGCTTGATAATAGTTGTCATATCAAATATCTCTTGAGCGGGCTGTTAGCTAGCGGGCTAAATTATAAGATAAAAAGCAGGTTTTGTGGGTGTTTTGAATGCTTTTTGGCCGAAAGTTTAATGGTGAATTTCAGCTCAGGTGAACTGTTGTTTTTTGAGTGATTTCTGTCATAGAAATGACAAAGGTAGTCCTTGTCCTGGGTAAAAATGAAATTTAAAATATTGATTTACATGGTTTTAATTTACTCCTTGATTTAATTTTTTTGTTTTCTTAGTGGGGGTGAATGTGGTCAAGTTGTCATAAATTTCTCCTAAAATTTTTACATCATAAGTGCATCAAATCTCATCTGATAAATACAGACGTCCTTCAATTGCTCCCGTCATGAATTTTTCTTTATATCCTGCAGTGATAGGGTTTCGGTCAGCAAGAAGATGAGGTATAGGCTTTATCTTCTCTTTTTGCTTTAAATTTTCTCGAAATAAAAACATGCTAAATCTTCAAACCTTCAAACCTTCAAACCTTCAAACCTTCAAATCTTCAAATCTTCAAATCTTCAAACCTTCAAATCCTGATCTCAATCTGTCTATACTATTGAAAGGCACATTTAGAAAAACCACTCATGAAAGATCAATCTGAGTTTGCGAAAAATATCATTAAAATTTATAAGAAACATGCACGTGCGTGGACGGAATTACGCGGCCAGTTGCTGTATGAAAAAGCATGGCTCAATCATTTTCTTTCGCTGATTCCTGAACATGCTCAAATACTGGATTTAGGTTGTGGTTCAGGCAAGCCGATTGCTGCCTATTTAATTGAACAAGGGCATTCCGTAGTCGGGGTAGATAGTTCTGATGTCATGATTGAAATGGCTAAGCAAAACTTTCCTGAACAGCACTGGATTCAGGCAGATATGCGTCAGATAGAGCTAGAACAAAAATTTCAGGGTATTTTGGCATGGGACAGTTTTTTTCATTTGACTCAGCATGATCAGCGCAAAATGTTTACTCAGTTTTCTAGGTTTGCTGAGCAGGGCACGGTTTTAATGTTCACCAGTGGGCCAAGTCATGGAGAGGCTCTTGGAGATCTGTTTGGTGATGTACTGTATCATGCCAGTTTGTCACAGCAGGAATATCGACAATTATTGAAAGATCACGGTTTTGAGGCGGTAAAGATGGTCGCGGAAGATCCCGACTGTGCCGGACATACGGTGTGGTTGGCACAAAAGTTTTGATTTAAATCATGCTTAGTCAAATGTCGGTGAATAGATGAGTTAAATTTTGAAATATCATAAAAAAACCACCCGATTTTTCAATCAGATGGTTTGGAAAACTTTAATTTACGGATTATTGAGCCGCTTGTTGCTCTGCCTGAATCGCAGTCAATGCAATAGTAAACACAATGTCATCCACCAATGCACCACGTGACAAGTCATTCACTGGCTTATTTAAACCTTGCAGCATTGGTCCCACACTCACTACATTCGCTGAACGTTGAACTGCTTTATAGGTGGTGTTCCCTGTGTTGAGGTCCGGGAAAATAAACACATTGGCACGACCGGCAACAGGTGAACCAGGGGCTTTTGACTGTCCAACACTTTCAACCGATGCTGCATCGTATTGCAATGGACCATCAATCAGTAAATCTGGACGGCGTTGCTTGGCAATTTCAGTCGCTTTCGCCACTTTTTCTACATCTGCACCTGCACCCGAAGTACCGGTTGAATAAGAAATCATGGCAATACGTGGGTCAATGCCAAAGGCTTTAGCAGAATCGGCAGACTGAATGGCAATTTCAGCCAGTTGCTCAGCATCCGGATCCGGGTTAATTGCACAGTCACCGTAAACATAGACTTCATCTGGCAGCAGCATGAAGAACACAGAAGATACCAGTGAGTAATCCGGTGCGGTCTTGATTAACTGGAATGCAGGGCGAACCGTATTGGCTGTCGTGTGCACTGCACCTGACACCAGGCCATCCACCTGATCAAGGGCCAGCATCATGGTGCCTAAAACTACCGTATCTTGTAGCTGATCACGCGCCTGTAACTCGTTGAGTTTGCCTTTACGTAGATCAACCATTTTTCCGACATAATTCTCGCGAATCAGGTCTGGGTCAAGAATTTCCAGATCATGCGGTAATTCAATTCCACGTGCTTTTGCTACTTCAACCACAGCTTCAGGTTTTGCCAGCAGAATACAGTGGGCAATTCCACGAGACTGACAGATTGCTGCGGCCTGAATGGTACGTGGTTCATCTCCTTCAGGAAGAACAATGCGCTTTTTTGCTGCAATTGATTTTTGTACCAGTTCATGACGGAATGCAGAAGGGGACAAACGTGGTTTATGTGTATCGCTGATTAACTGCGTCAACCAGTCTGCATTGATGTGGCTAGCCACGAAACGGGTCACCTGCTCAGCACGTTCGGTATCATCTACCGGAATTTCATTGCTTAAGTTCAGCAATTGTTGTGCTGTGTCAAAAGTACTCAATTTGGTGTGTAAAATTGGCAAGCCATTTTTGATTGCTGTTTGACAGAATTCTAAAGCTTGAGTGCTTGGTGCCTGATGTTCAGTTAAAACCAAACCTGCAAGTGGAATGCCATTACTGCTTGCCAAGCTACTTGCAAGCAAGACATCAACACGATCAGAACCGCTGATGATGAGTTCACCTGCCACGAATTTATGCATTTCGTGTTCAATATTCGATGCAATTAAGCTGCTGTGTAATACACGGCGCTGTTTTGCCTCGCCCTGGTTAATCCATTCAGCTGAAATATGTGCAGCCAAGTCAGACATGCGTGGCACACTTAAAGTGTTGCTGAATGGAACTAAGCCAATCACTGGCATACAGTCTTTACCAATCATTGGGTGCGTGGTTTGAATCGCACTCACAAATCGGTTGGTATCGCTAATTAAGCGCAGGTTTGGATCAAGCGTAACAGGAATTTGTGCAGAATCTTCCGGCAAGCCTTTGGTACGCATGAACAATACGCCTGCAGTACGCTCGCAAGTCGCACCACCAAAGAAACGTAACTGGTTATCAACTTTTGCCGCAGTTTTTGCTGCGTTGTTAATTTCGGCATTGCTGACAATAATCACTTTGGCATCAAGCGCTTTTGCCAGAGTGGCATTGAGTTCTGTCGCAAAAGGATCGCGTCCGTTTGGTAGCACGCCTTCTACAATAATGACATCGTGATGTTTGGAAATTTCACGGTGTAAACGTACTGCATCTTCAAGCAGCTCGTCATTTTCATCATTTTTTAAACGTTCAGTCAGGGCCGCATAGGAAATCGGTTCAACGGTTTCATGCTTGAACAGGTGACGATACAGGGCAGTGGTGCGGTCTGCTTCAGGCTGTAATTCTTGAGAGAAAGGCTTTAGAAAACCTGCTTTTACGCCTTGGCATTCCAGTGCATAAATTAAACCAAGACATGCAGACGTTAAGCCAACACCAATTTCTGTAGGAACCAAAAGTATTGTTTTCATCATTTTTTCTAAATCATAAAGGGATTTATTGAAAGCATACGTAGACTACAATTGCTTAAGCAATCGTAGCCTCACATTCAGGCTTTTTTGCAGATGACTGATTCACCTCTTCTACAACGTGCGCAGTTTCTTTAGCAATACGGCCTTCTTCATCAGTTGGAATGACCCAGATTTGAGGGCCTGTGCCAGCATCAATACGACCTTCTGTACCGCGTTTCAAATTATCGTTTTGTTCTTTGCTTAAGTTGAAACCGAAATGAGGTAAGTAAGCCATGGTCTTTTCACGGATATAAGCCGAGTTTTCGCCAATGCCGCCAGTAAAGAACAGGCCATCAAGGCGTGGCAAGCCACAGCTTAACGCAGCCAGAGATTTAGCCAGACGGTAGCAGAATACTTCAATGGCCAGCGTTGCATCTTCATTGCCTTGTTCTGATGCTTCAATCAGTGTACGCATGTCATTTGAAAGGTTGTCTGATAAACCGAGCAAGCCACTTTCCTTGTTCAGCATCTTGTCAATTTTATAGACATCCCAGCCCAGGTTTGCAGCCAGGAAGCTATGCAAACTTGGATCGACATCGCCGCTACGAGTGCCCATCACAATGCCTTCAAGCGGGGTTAAGCCCATTGAAGTGTCTACACTTTGTCCATTCCAGATGGCACAAGTCGAGCTGCCATTGCCTAAATGAGCTGTCAACCAGCCACCTTGTTTCAGGCTGCCAGCCAATTCAGAACCACGTTCAGAAACATAGGCGTGGCTGGTACCGTGGAAGCCGTAACGGCGCACATTGTGTTCTGTATACAGGAATTTTGGCAATGCATAACGGTAAGCATGCGCTGGCATAGTCTGGTGGAATGCGGTATCAAAAACTGCCACTTGTGGAAGTTCCGGGAACAAACGCATAGTGGCATCAATACCGACCAAATGCGCAGGGTTGTGTAAAGGCGCAAGTGGTGTTGCTGCACGAATACGTTCTACAATTTCTTCATTTAATAATTCTGCTTTGGTCAATGTACCGCCGTGTACCACACGGTGACCAATCGCTTGTGGATTATAATGAGATAAGCGTTCTAAGATGGTTTCCAGTGCCTTTTCATGATCAGCATGTGGAATGGATAGTTCAAGTGGTTCACCGCCCGCAGTGATCCCTTTAATACGGGCGTCAGCAGCCCCCAGGTTTTCTGCGAGACCAAAGATACGGTCTTCACGGCGCTCAGAAACCAACGCATATTTGATTGAAGAAGATCCGCAGTTAATTACTAATACTGATGTAGACACGTTTTCTTACCCAAATTTTAATTGAAATATTCATCCATAACGTTGATCTGAACGCAGTTTTGTTTATTGATGCAATTTAGATCAGTGATAATGTTTTAACATGCGATTTTTTTTTGTCCTAGATAGACTTTAGGAGATTAGACTTAAGCACTATCGACCCAATAACTAATAATAATTAAAATTTATCAGTTAATAGATTTCATTTATTAATAAAATAGTACCCGATCATAAAATGTTTACTAGAAGCCCATTTCCAAAGCTAGAATGGCACGCGTGATGTATTTTGAGCAGGGCATTCCTGTTGTATTATTGCTTACTTTTGATACTTTATTTCTGACCAGCGTACAATGACATAGGCAATCAATGCCACCATAAAAAAGACCAGCATCATCCAGGCCAGACCTTGTAAGGTTTCAATAATGGTCCGGTAAATTTCCAGAACCCAGCGCTCTTGGGTCAGTTCAATCACTATTTTCTTGTCATTCTCTGTATAGGTCAGGGGCGTGATGTATTTTTCCATATCGTAAATACGAATGCCGGAAGATGTGCCGACCACCATGCCGGCAAATTTGGTGTATTTTGCCCAGGCTTCATGAATCGGGTCGTGAATGATACGTGCCAGAATGGCATTAATAGAATTGGAGAAAATTTTCATTACTGCAAAAGAAACCAGTAATGCCAGTAAAAAGGTACAAATGATTAAATAATAAAACATGCGATTTCCCTTATATGTTTCTCATTATTTTTATCATGTTACAAAATTTAAGCCGGGGATAGTGTAGTCGCTGTGTTCAGCCTCATGCCTGAAACTGAACACCAAAAGATTCTTTAAATAGAGGGCTTATTGGCGAATTTGACCGTCCCCAAATACCACCCACTTTTGCGAAGTCAGGCCTTCCAGACCGACCGGACCACGCGCATGAATCTTGTCGGTCGAAATGCCGATTTCAGCACCCAGACCATATTCAAAACCGTCGGCAAAACGGGTAGAGGCATTAATCATCACTGAACTTGAATCGACACGGGCCAGGAACTGACGCGCCAGGCTGAAGTTTTCGGTAATGATGGCATCGGTATGGTGTGAACCATATTTGTTAATATGATCAATGGCTTCATCGATTCCGCTAACCACTTTAACCGCTAAAATCGGGCCTAAATATTCAGTGTACCAATCTTCTTCGCTGGCCGGTTTGACGTTTGAACCGAGAATGCGCTGGGTTTCACGACAGCCACGCAGTTCCACCTGTTTTTCTGCATACAGTTCAGCAATGCTTGGCAAGAAATCTTCGGCAATTTTCTCATCCACCAGCAGGGTTTCCATGGCATTACATACGCCGTAGCGATGGGTCTTGGCATTCAATGCAATCGGCAGGGCTTTTTGCAAATCGGCCTGTGCTTCAACAAAGACATGGCAGTTGCCGTCCAGATGCTTAATCACCGGAATACGTGCTTCATTGCTGATCCGTTCAATCAGGCCTTTGCCTCCACGTGGAACAATCACATCCACATATTCAGACATGGTAATCAGGTGTCCGACTGCGGCACGATCAGCCGTATTGATCACCTGTACCGAAGTTTCAGGCAAACCCGAAGCCTTTAGACCATGCTGAATCGCTTCAGCAATTGCCTTGTTGGATTGCAGGGCTTCCGAACCGCCACGCAAAATAATGGCATTGCCTGATTTCAAGGCCAGTGAGGCGGCTTCCAGCGTCACGTTTGGACGTGATTCGTAAATCATGCCGACGACGCCCAAAGGCACCCGCATTTTCCCAAGCTGGATGCCTGAAGGACGGTAAGCCAGGTCAGTGATTTCCCCAATCGGGTCAACCAGACTCATGACATCTTTCAAGCCATGCAGCATGCCTTTAAAGCGGCTGGGGGTAAGTTCTAAGCGATCAAGTAATGCACTGTCCAAATGATTGTTACGACCATTGGTCATATCAATTTGGTTGGCAGCCAGAATTGCAGCTTCACTGTCTTGTAATGCAGTGTAAATTGCAGATAAGGCATTGTTTTTGGTTTGGGTAGAAGCGCTTGCTAACACGCGAGAAGCTTGGCGTGCCTGTTGTCCTACCGTTTGCATATATTGTTCAATCGAATCTTGCATAGCGGTTTGATCACTTAGAAATTACATCTTTGATAGTAACAGTCTGGAACCCGACAATGAAGCATCTGCTTGGAAAAAAGTCCCTGAAACTTTCAGGCTGTTAATATTTTGAAATCCTTTTCTAGGTAAATTTAGATAAGTGGTCATGGAATCAGTTGCTTGGGCAAGCATCCTCTGTATATTATGAAAAGATAAAGACAGTGAAGTCTGATAATTACAGCGAAGAATGGACGCAGCATGACGCAGAAATTCTATATTTATTTTCTTGCAAAATAACAATAAGGCAAGAATGGAGGAAGGGATATGAATTCCATGATCCAAATGGACTCGGATGTAGAAGAATCAAACGCAAGTTTTGGTTTTTTTGATCTTTACCATAGGAACAGTTTTAAAGAACCCGCACGTACCACCTGGATTGATGGCTGGAAAATTGAATACATGGCCATTGCTCAACCAGAAACCATCCACAACACTCCAATTGTTATTATTGGAGGGGCTTTCCAAAATTTTAATTCCTATAAATATTGTGTGGAGCAATTACTTAGTGCTGGCCCGATCATTTTAATTGACCTGCCTTCCATGGGCGCCAATCAGCAAATTACCAATCGCGATACCGGCATTTCTGCAGGAACACTGGAATTGCCTGACTTGGCGCGAATGTTGGGGGAGTGGGTCGATATTGAAAATTTATCCAAAGTTTCAGTGATGGGCATGTCACTGGGTTCGGTTGTGGCTTCAAGTTTTGCCGTGCAACGTCCGGAACTGGTCGATCGCATGATTCTGATGGGCGTGATGCAAAAAACGCGTAAAAGCTGGCGTATGCTGCTGGAAGAATCTTTGCATTTAATGAATGAACAGCGCATGGACGAGTTTGGCCAGGCAGTGATTCTGTATCTGGTGAATCATGCCAAAATCGATCAAACCCGCATGTCACCGACAGCAAAGCGTTTGTTCTTTAAACAGATGGCTGAATTTACCGCAACCGAGCAAGACCGCTATGAAATCAACTGTAGCCGCTTGTTACGTTTAACCGATGTTCCTATTCCGCAATGTAAAGTACTGGTGGCATGTGGGCAATACGACAGTTTTACCTTGCCGCATGAAAATGCCAATTTTGCTTTGCAATGTCCAGATATGGAATTTGCAATGATTGCAAATGCCGACCATGTGCCACAATTACAGCGCCGTAAAGAAACCATGGGGCTGTTTGCAACATTCCTGCAGGGACAATCTATTCAGGATGTAGAAGGGGTCATCCCGATGACACGTGCCCAGTTGCTGACCCTGGAGCGCCGTGGTGAAGAACGTATTGCCGTACAGAAACCGATGACCGTATTAACGCATCGTCATTCAGATTTGCAGTTGCCTACCCGTATTGTGGATTTAAACTTTTTTGGTGTTTTACTTGAATTTACGCCAGGATTGGCAGAAAAAGCTGAACAATACCCGCGTGATTTGGCCTTGCATCTGGAAGATGAAGAAGGGCAGTTTAAAATTGAATGCTTAATTTTTGAGGTTCATTCAACACGAGTTCGGGCGTTGTTCAAGCATGGCAGTTTTGATGTAGCAGAACGTTTATTGCGTTATGTACAACGACAAAAAGCAGTGATGACGGTTTTGGAATCGGTCAGTTAATTTGAGCTAAGCTCAAATAAAAACAGCGTTAGATAACGCTGTTTTTTTTGCTTGCATGAATCATCCAGACCAGATCACCCAGGTGTTCTTCATTAGATGTGAAGGGTACTGCTGAATTTTGAAAATACTGTTGTGGTTGCACAATACTGACCTGTTCAAAACCGGCTTGCTGGAAAAAATCCTGTGCCTGCTGTGGATTAATAAAATGGAAACTAAAAGCACTCTTGGACATCCATTTCAGTAATTTACTGCTGGCCCAAATAAAATTGGCCAATTTGTTTTTGACCGGTTCTGGATAAATATCGGTGAGGTAATGCAGTTCCTTGAAATTTTGACCGTAACGGTAAATGGCTTGAAGCAGCTGTAACAACATGTCTTTGTTAAAATAGTTGATCAAGCCTTCACTAATCACCACCAAGGGGCGATTCGGGTCAAATACGTGAAAAGCCTGTTCAAAATCAGCCGTGAATAAATCCACCGATAAAACTTCCGGACTATTGGCATCAATCTGTCTTAGAGCTAAGGTTTTGACTTTTGCCATATCGGGTAAATCCAGTTCACGATAATCAATATCCGGAAACTTCTTTCGGAAATTCCAGCCACGCGGAGAAAGCCCGCTGGCAATTTCAAGCACCTGTATATCTGGGTGCTGTTCAATCAGTTGGGTCAGATGCTGATCAATCATGCGGTGACGTTGTTTTAATGTGGTACGCATACTGCCACCCACAAATTTCTCAGCCCAGCTTTCTAAAGGATGCACCAGCTTGGCGAGCATTTTTCCTTTGGACGTGGCAAAAACGGGGTGAGAAATTCCCATGGTGTACCAGATGTAGCCAGTGTAATGGGCGGTAAATGAAATATGTCGATGTTCTGAAAGTTGTTGTGTCATGTCATCCTGACCTTATATGTTTTTGTAATTTTTAATCTAAAGAGCGTTATTTATTTTCTTTGCGAGTCAATTCTGCTCATTTTAAATGTTGAATTCATCAAAAAATAAGCAAAATGCAGTAAACGGCACTTTTATTTCTGATTATCATAAAGAAAAAGGAACACCTTGTCGTGTTCCTTTTGTCGAATTAATTCAATGATTTCTTAAAGTTTTCGATCGTATCGCGAACTTTTTGCCATTCGGTACCCAAATCCAGTGTTTCACCTACGCTAATTTCTGGAATTTTACCGCGCATACGCTCCAGACGCTCTTGATTCGGTAAAGGTAAATTGCCAATGCCTTCTAGTGCAGCACAAGCTGCTGAACGGTCATTACAGACCAGCCCCATATCACATCCAGCCTTGAGTGCGGCCTGTATACGGGCATCGGCACCGCCGGCAACACATGCTGCCTGCATGCTTAAGTCATCCGAGAACAGTACGCCATCAAAGTTCAGCTCTTGACGGAGAACTTTTTGAATCCAGTAAGATGAGAAGCCGGCGGGGTTTGGATCGACCTGGTCATAAATCACATGCGCAGGCATCAAGGCATCCAGTTGCGGCATAAGCTGGATGAAGGTTTGCATGTCCTTGTGATAGATTTCCTCATAGGAACGTGAATCTACCGGTGCGGCTACATGTGAGTCTGCCTTGACCGAACCATGACCCGGGAAATGTTTGCCGGTATTGGCCATGCCCGCACGTTTCATCCCTTTGATGAAGGTGCTGGCAAGTGGAACAATATCATCAATATTTTTGGCAAATCCACGATCGCCAATCACATCACTGACATCATTCAAGTCCAGTACCGGTGCAAAACTGAAATCAATCCCTACGGCAAGCACTTCGGTGGCCATCAGCCAGCCGCACTGTTCAGCCAGATCAACGGCTTTTTCAGGTTCCGTGAGATAAAGTTCACCCAACCGGCCCATCGCTGGAAGCAGGCTAAAGCCCTGTTTCAAGCGCTGTACCCGGCCACCTTCCTGATCAACGGCAATTAAAATGTCGGGTCTGATGTGACGCATATGATCGGTTAAGGCGCGAACTTGTTTTGGTGATTCTATATTTCGTGAAAATAAAATCATGCCGCCTACTTGCGGTGCCTGTAATAGTTCAATATCTTCTTGAGTAAGTTCTGTGCCAGCGATGTCTAGCATCAATGCGCCAATCATATCGGTGTCCGTGTTGGAATTTTATAAAGAAAAAACAATACCCGAATTCTGCAATGATTTGCTACATTTTGACAGTACAGAATATGATAAAACTACACGACATACATATTAAGTTGTTTAAGATTTTGAATATACTCGATTCATGTTGAAAAACGACGTTGCAATATTGGTCCAAGACCAAGGAAGTACGAATTATTTATGAAACTTCAGACATTAGCTTGTGCAGTTGCAATTGCGACTGGAGGATTTTTCTTTTCTCATGTAATGAACGAGGCAATTGCAGCTAATAATACAGAGGCAGTTTCTCAAACCATTCAACCCACGCAGGAACAGGCGTTGGTTTCTCGTCAATTGGCGACTTTGGTTGACCGTCAACATTATTTAAATCAGCGTTTAGATGCGGCAACGTCCAATCGTATTCTTGATTTTTATCTAGATAGTCTGGATGCAGACCATTCATTGTTTTTAGCCCCTGAAGTTGAACAATATAAGAAAAATTATGGTGCAAATTTTGGTGCTGCATTAAAAGCAGGGGATTTATCTGGACCTTATTTAATTCATGCCCAATATCGTGACCGTTTAAAACAGTTTTATGAGTTTATGTTGGCAGAGTTGAAAAAGCCGCAAAATCTGAAACAAGGTAATGTCTATATTGAAACTGACCGTGAAAAAGCACCTTATTTCAAGACTGCCGCAGAGCAGCAGCAACACTGGAAAAAAATGCTGGTGTCGCAGCTGATTAACCTGACCATCAGCAAGGAAGAAGAGGCTGCGAAGCAAAAAGCCTTGAAAGAAGATCCGACGCTGGCCAATGGCCAGGATCTGGCAAGCCCTGAGGACCTAACGCCGGTTCAAACCCTGACTAAGCGTTATACTCGCCAGCTTGAACGTGCCAGCCGTGTAAAAAGTGATGATGTCCTCGACAAGACTTTGAATGCGATGATGCTGACCTATGATCCGCATAGTAACTATTTCCCGCCAGTAGATGCAATGGAATTGAACCGTCAGACGACCTTGCAGCTAGAAGGGATTGGGGTTTCGATTCGTCCTGAACGCGGCAATGAAGATTACACCAAGATTGAAAGCATTGTTGAAGGTGGGCCGGCCAGTAAATCAGGTCAAATTAAACCCGGAGACCGCATTATTGGTGTGGCGCAAGACGGCGATAAAATGGTGGATGTGATCGGTTGGGCCAGTAATGAAGTGGTCGGCCTGATTCGAGGCAAGCGTGGAACCAAGGTCAGCCTGCGTTTATTGGGCGCGGGTGCGTCCATGGGTCAGGCACGTACAGTCAGCCTGGTGCGTGATGTGATTCAGGAAGAAGATGCAGGGGTCCGTTCACGTACGGTAGAGATCAAACGTGATGGTAAAAATCATACCTTTGGTGTGATTGAAATTCCGTCGTTTTATTTGAATTATCGAGCGCGTCGTGCAGGTACGGAGTATCGTTCTGTTTCTGAAGATACCAACAATGCTTTAAAGAGTCTGGCAGCCAAGAATGTAGAAGGGATTATTATCGATTTGCGTAATAACCCCGGCGGCTCGCTTGAAGAAGTTGCACGTATGCTCGGGCAAGTTATCAAGTCAGGCCCAGTGGTGCAAATTCGCGACGGTAATGGCAATGTCAGCGTGTTTGAAGACAACGATGGTGGTGCACAAACCTATGCCGGTCCACTGGCAGTCATGATCAATCTGGCCTCAGCCTCGGCCAGTGAGATTTATTCTGCCGCTATTCAGGACTATGAGCGCGGTATCGTAATTGGCAGTACCACCACAGGTAAAGGCACGGCTCAGGTTCAACTGGATACCTTGGCCTATGGTCAGGCAACCTTGACCCAGCGTAAGTTCTACCGGGTGACCGGGGGAAGTACCCAAAATAAAGGGGTCGTACCTGACATCAAGCTGGTCGATATCTACAATGAAGAATTTGGTGAGCGTAAGGCGAAGAATGCCTTGAAATGGGATACTATTCCAACTGCCCCATTTAAGCGTGAAGGTTCGGTACAGCCTTATGTGCAAACTTTGGCGCAAATGTCCCAACAGCGTGTCAATGTTGATCCACAATTTAAATATCTGGAGCAACGTAAAGCGATTGCGAAAAAAACCGATGAGCAAAAGCGTGTAGTGCTGGATATTGACCTGCGCAAAGCCGAGTTGAATGCACTTGAGCAGAAAACTTTAGAGGCGGAAAATCAGCGCCGTAGCTTGACGGGGCAAAAGCCTTATGCCAACTGGGAAAGTTATCAAGCCTCAATGGATGCTTTAATCGAGTCGCGTGCGAAAATGAAAGCTACACAACGACCTGCCTTGCCTGAAGAAGAAACTTTTGTTAAAGAATCTGCCAATATTTTATTGGATTATGCAAAGTTGCAATCATCCACTCAGGCAGCTCGCCAGTAGGGTGTGTAATTCGGTATTTTTCATTTAAATATTCAAAAAAAAGCCAGTTAGTTAATCTGACTGGTTTTTTTATGGGGATGTGAGCAAATAGCGAAATGATTTTTAAACTGCTCTAAAAATATGAACGGTGTACGGATAACGGTAAAAAAGTTGAACTATGTTTCTTTTGTAAAATGAATAAATTAGAAATAAAAAAGAATAGAGTAATTATCACTTGACCAAAATAGAATAGTATTAGATTCTTGTTTTAATTGATTGTTTTTATAATTACTCTTTAAAGATAGAAATTTTTTTGATTGTATAAAGAGTATGAATCACGTGGATTAAAACAAGAAAGATAACCTTTACGGAACTGAATATGGTTCATATACATTATGATTTTAGCCTGGTAATTGTTTCAATAATTATTGCTATTTTAGCCTGCTATTTTACAGTCTCACTCGAACAATTATTATTCCGTGGCTTGAGTCAGAAATATGAAAAAATGCTTCTCATTATTAGTGGTCTCACGCTCGGGGCTGCAATTTGGGGTATGCACTTTGCCGGCATGCTCGCTTGTCATTTCCCGGCAGATTACTCTTTTGATTATGGCCTTACTTTTGTTTCCTATCTTATTGTATTTATCGCATCGACCTTTGCCATTTGGTTGACCACGCGGGAAACCTTACCCTTTGGCCGGCTTGTGTTAGGTGCGGTACTGATGGGAATGGGTATTGCCGGGATGCACTATACCGGCCTGATGGCACTGGTTTTCGATCAGCACCAAATTTATTATGATCCTTTGCTGACGATTTTTTCCGTTTTAATGGCAATAGCAGGTTCAGGTTTAACATTTTGGCTCATCTTTAAATATAAAAATGCAGTACAGCAAAAACTGCTGATCAAAATTTCCCTGGTATGCATGATGGCGCTGACCATAGTTGCAATGCACTATATGGGTATGGGGGCAATTTTTTTTCATGCCATTGTTGCAGATCAGATGGTTACACATTATCAAACCGAGCAAGGATTAATTTTATTGAGTGTGATTTTAGTCACTGGTTTAATTTTTCTTGCAGCATTTTGTGTTGCCATACTGGAACAAAAACTCGAAGTTCGCAATATACAGCTTTCTAAAGCCAATCGTGAATTGGCCAATCAGGCCGTGCAGGACAATTTAACCAAATTACCCAACCGTTTATTCCTGGCTGAATACTCACACTTTTTGTTTACGGACCATCGTTATAGCGATGATAAAATTGCTTTTATTTATATTGATTTAGACCGCTTTAAAGCGGTGAATGATGTCTTTGGACATCATGTGGGGGATCAGTTGCTGGTGCAACTGGCCAGCCGCATTCAGCACAAGCTGAAACCAAATGAAAAACTGCTCCGTCTAGGCGGAGACGAGTTTTTGATGGTGCTGGAACAGGCCACCCTTGAACATGCAGTTGAAAAGGCCGAGCAGTTATTGGAGCAAATCCAGGACAGTTTTTTGATTGCCGGTAAAGAAATTAATATTTCCAGCAGCATTGGCATCGCCCTGTACCCCGATCATGGCAATAATTTGCAGGATCTGCTGATTAATGCCGATGCAGCCATGCTGATGTCGAAGTATCAAGGCAGAAACACCTATTCCGTATTTAGTTACAGCGTGGACCAGCAGGAAACCAAAAGTCAGACCAAGCTGATTAATGATTTATATAAAGCGGTGGAAGAACAACAATTTGTTCTGTTTTATCAGCCTAAATTTACCACCCGGGATTATGCTATTTGCGGTGTAGAAGCCCTGATCCGCTGGAATCATCCAAGTCTGGGAATGTTGACGCCAAACATGTTTATCGGGGGAGCTGAAAAAACCGGGCTGATTATCCAGATGGGCTATTGGGCGCTTGAACAGGCCTGTAAACAGATTCAAATCTGGGAGCAAAAAGGTGCTAATTATTTCCCTGTCGCGGTGAATTTATCCGCTGTGCAATTTGAACATAAGCACCTGTTTTCAACGCTGGAAAAATTATTTGCTCAATATCAGATTAATCCCAATCATTTAGCCATCGAAATTACGGAATCGACAGCCATGCATCATGTTGACTCTACCATTCGGAGTTTTGAGCGATTACGTCAGATGGGAATTAAACTGGCCATTGATGATTTTGGAACCGGGCATTCCAGCTTTTTATATTTGAAGAACCTGCCGGTGGATGAGTTGAAAATAGACCGGGAATTTATCCGGGATCTGGCCGTTGGTTCAAAAGATGAGATCATTCTGGCCAGTATTATCCAGCTGGCCATAAAACTGGGTCTGGTGGTCACGGCAGAAGGGGTCGAAACACCTTTGCAGGCAGACATTCTGACCCGTTTGGGCTGTCAGCAATTGCAGGGCTTTTTGTTAGGAATACCGATGGATGTGAACCGTCTGGAAACCATGGACAGGGCATTATTTACTTAAGCTTGATGCGGGTTGAACAGGTTTAGTTCATTTCAAAAGTTTTATGATCTGCTACAATATGGCCAATTTTTCATATTGATCGTATTTGATCTTGAGCACTGCGGTTCTGCAGTAGGTATTTTCCATGAGTTTTAAAGATGAGTTAGCGGCGCAGGTCGCTCAGCGACGTACATTCGCCATTATTTCCCACCCAAATAACACACTATAATTCATCTTATTCCAACCCATTTCAAAAGCATTCAAAATAAAATTAATATTTCCATAATTTACAGTGTTTTAATTAAATTTATTTTTTACACTCATTGCATCTTGTTTCAAGTTACTTTAAGTTTATTCATAACTTTTGTGTACATGATTGTGTACATTTTTGATGTTGTTTTTTCTGATTTAAAATTTTGTACACAGGTGTGAAATGCCACTTACAGACACATGGCTGAAAAAAAATTTAGGGAAGGTTAGAGCTGAGCAACATGTCGAACCTGATAGGGATGGCTTGAGTGTACGTGTGTCACCTAAAGGTAAGATCACTTTTCAAATGCGCTTTAGATATGAGGGTAAGCAAGCTCGCCTAGACTTGGGTTCTTACCCCAATTTGACTTTATTGCAAGCTAGGCAAGAGTTGCAAAAAATGAAAGGTGTCCTAGAAGCAGGACATGATCCAAGAGTACATAAAAAATTAGAAGTTCATAAAGTTGCGAATGCGCTAACTTTTGAGGCGCTCTATTTAGAATGGCATGAAAAATACTGCATAGTGAATAAGAAAAATGCACAACAACAATTACGATCTTTTGAGTTGTATGTGTTTCCAAAATATGGATCTTTGCCAGCCGATCAAATCACACTACATATGTGGTTAGAGTTACTAGAAGACCATTTTGAAAAATCTGCATCAATTACTGATCGACTGCTAACAAATACAAAACAGTGCTTAGATTGGGGTGTAAATCGTAGGCTGATTGAGAATAACCCGATACGTCATATAACTGGAAAACGTGATCTCAACATTAAAAAGAATAAAGTGGATCGAATTCTTGAAGATGACGAAGTGGCACTAATTTGGAAAATTTGCGATGAGTCTAGAATGGCGTTGAAAAATGCGCTGTTTATTAAAATCTGTCTCTTCTATGCTAATAGATATAGTGAGTTGAGGATGGCAAAAAAATCGGATTTCGATTTTGAACGCAAAATTTGGACTGTACCACCTGAAAACCATAAGACAGGTAAGTATACGAAGCGACCTCTTCTTAGACCGATATTGCCTGAAATTGAGCCTTTTATTCAGCAGGCTATGGAGCTGAATAGTTCCATCTATATGTTCGTGAATAATGGGACTAAAGAGATGTATGGGCAAAATGGTCCAGGTAAGCTACCGTATAATGTCATGCAATATGCAAGAAGACATTATGGTGTTGAGATGAAACATTGGTCTATGCATGATTTAAGACGTACAGCTCGTACTCATTTTAGTCGTTTTACATCGCGTGATATTGCAGAGTTAATGATTGGTCATACCATGCCAGGAGAGCAAGGGACATATGACTACCATGATTATCAGAAAGAGATGGGAATTGCTTATAAACAATGGTGGGATAAATTGGAAAGCCTAACTAGTTAGGCTTTCATTATTTCTAAAAACTTTAGCTTCCCATGTTTCTATTTGCTCTCGGTCCCAAAGACTTGTAGACCCCTTTACTGCTTTTATGGGTTGCGGGAATGGCTCCGCAAACATTTTTTGGTTTGGCTGTTGCCATCTCCATAATGTAGCAGCTGCTTTGATATTAAATCTATCACGCACTTGTTTGGACGTCAGGTACGACATTTATAATTACCAATGAAATAAATTGAAATCATTGTAAATAAGATGAAATGGGTAATAATTCCGAAATAAGGCAAACTTTTTTAAGAATACACATTTATGCCAAAACTTAACGATTTTCAAAACAGCACAGTCAGACTATTAGATTATTTATATTTTCATGATGTTGCAGCCATGCAGAGCTTCTCAGAAGAGAAGTTAAGTATGTATAGTAAATTATTAGCTACTATTGATTCATTGGCTTATCGTAGGTCTGAGGGTGTGTTGATAAGGGAGCATTACAAACATTTGTTATTAATTGGAGTAGATTTTGAGTTAACTTTTGGACAGGGTAAATTAATTGAAGAAGATATCTATGTTCAAATGCAAGAAAAATATCGTGCCTACCTAATTCAACAAATAGAGTTAGTGGGTTTTAAAATAGATCATTATAAGCAAGATTTAAATGAAATATTAATCCAAACTCCAATCCAGTCAATTACTAGTGCTGCTGCTTTTAAAATTGTTAGTCAAGTTCTATACTTTGAGTACGATAATATAACTATAGGGGTGCTTAGTAAATTTCTAGATTTTAATTTTTTAACATTAGCTAAATATCAAAAAAAGAATAAAGTTATTAATGAGATTTTCTTAAATAAACTTTTCTATAGAGCAATGTTATTTTTAGAATTTGAAGTTTTTAAAAATAACTTGATTGCAGAGTACTCATCCGAAGAGCAGACTATTAACTTAAATGCTTTAGAAGATTATGAAAAAGTAGCAACTGCTATTAGGGCAAGGGGGAAAGCTAATTCATTAAAGGGAATTGAATATAAGGGATTTCATGCTTTAAAGACTAAGAATGATCTGAAAAAGTTTCTTATAAATATTGAAGAGCGATTAGGACATAATCCCATTTTTTCAGATAGCTTGGCTAATTGGATTGCCTTAATTAGTGCATGGCATTTGATCCTTCAGAAAGGTAATAATCTCGATAAGCCATTGTTCAAAGAGTCCCCTCAATATGTTGTGGACTCGGATATCTCATGTGCCAAGCTAGCAAGGAAAAAATTAGCTGACTTTGGTTTCTCTGTATCTGAAAAAACTATATTTGACTGCTACGATCGTGTCTTTGAAATTTACAGGCTCATACGTATAACTATAGAGTGCTTGGTGGAAGAAAAAATATATGGCCCAAATGAAAGAGTATTGATTTATGATTTTTTCTACAATCCAAATTCTAATGCATTTTTCAAGAAGCAGTTACAAGCAGCTAAGGCTAAACTTTAAAATATTAGAGCATGCTTATTTATACAGGTTGAATGAATAAACGCTGTTTGAGACAGCGCTATTTAGTCCAGTTGTAAATGATTCGGATCTGTTTAATTCAGATGCTATTGAACCTCAGCTTGCTCATGTGCCAAAGAATAGAATTCGCTTTGCCTATAATCGAGCACAATACTTGGATGAGAAAGTAAGGTTGATAGAGTGGTATGGGGAACAAGTTAAAGAATGGATTATATGGTTGATTGAAAAATGATGCATAGCCACGCCTTTGAGCGTGGTTTTTTTGTCTAATATTTAATTTTCGCCTAAGAATTGATAGTGAAAAACCCAGGAATCGGAGTAAAAATTATTAGGAATTAATGGTTTGTAATCTAGGAATTGAGGTGCTATTTTAAAGGACCTGATCAGTGGTGAAAGTAGTGATTTACTTAAAAGCATATGGAATTAGAGCAAGTTAATAACGATACTGAAAATGATGTAATGGATACAGTTGATGAATTGGATAGTTGCGAAGACGAAAATTTTGTCATAGCTCTTGATGAGAAAATGGACGATCTTGCATCGTTACTAGTGGAAAAAATTTTATCAGATAGTCGTTTTGATAAAGTATTGGCAAGCTTAAAGGACACGAGTCATCACACTGAGAACAGTCGATCGAGCAAAGATGAAAAGGATCATCCTTCTAGACAATTTCAAAAGATACGAGATTTAATTGATCCTAATAGAAAACCTTTACAGTTAAGTCAAAAAGTAAAATTTGCTCAACAGTATTTGAATGTGATTGAGCTAATTTATACTGAGCTACAGGCTGAGCTTGGTAAAGATTTTTATAAAACGGATAGTCCTAATAATACGTACATAGAAATAATAGGCAGGATATTAAGTGACCAAAATGATATTGTGGGATTGCTTTCTCGCCTTGAACGATTTGTCCTGGTATTAGCTTATAACGCCACACCAGCTTATATGTTTGATGATGAAAGTGTAGAAGATTTGGATAGGGAGCCATTGGAAAAGGTCCAAAAGCGTATAACAGCTTTAGGTTATGAATTACTGTACTTATTTGAGAATCTAAAAACTATACGTGCAATGAATGGAGGGAGATACCTGTCCTCACATATTCAATTATTTTTAAAATTTATGGAAGATTATAAATTTTCACCTGATAGATATGCTAGACAGGAGCGTAATTTACTAAATCAGGATATTTACTTTGAACCTTTAAATGAACTTAATCACATTGTGTGTGATATTAAAAATGCAATAAGTAAAGGAGAGTTTGATAAGCAACCAACATTTCAATTATCAATGTCAAGAAGAAAAAAATCTTTTGATGATGTTGTGAGTGGAATAAATGCTGAAAATTTCAAAATAGCTGTTAATAAGTATTCGAAAAAATTACAAGACGCTATTACTTATTTTAAAGGTTATAGATCTAGTAGTATTACTCTCTATAGATTTAGAATTTGGCTGAATGTTGATAACCAGAAAATCACCCTAGATCAATTTAAAAGTTTTTTCAGTGAATTAAACAAGAAAGCAGCTAGATCTGAAGTAGGTTTTAAAGGATATTTAAACTTCTTTTATTTTTGGGATAAACATAATGATCAATGGTTTCAAGATATCGTTTTAATAATAGATAGTGATACTTTGCTACAAGTCGGGGAAAGCAAAATTAATGGTAGTATTCGAAATATTAGGCAAGAATTTAAAAATTATGCTGCCGAATTAATAGAACATAGAGGAAGATTAATCTTTGAAAATGAAAAATTGCCTGAAATTGAAATACAGCCAGTTCCATTAATGAGGCATTTAGATTTACCTTCTCATATATTAATTGAAGTAAATGATCGTGAGGGATGGAGCGTATTTGAAAAGAAAATATTGCCTTTTTTTGTATATCAGGAATTTTTAGAACTTACTGATGATGAGGAAATTCGAAGTAGATTTAGTAGAGGCACACGAAAGTTTGATACAGCAATTTGAGAAGATGGGTCTAAAAAGTTGTCGCTTCACAATATGATCGGCAAAACGTGTACACGAATAGAAATATGACTATGAAAGCCTAATGAATCACTACATTTTTAGTTGGAGTCTTAGTGGGTATTATAAGGCTATATTACTAATAATATTACTAATACTAATTAAATATATAGAGCTATATACATGTTCTTCATATAGAACTCTTATATAAGTTAAGCCTATATGTAATTTATTATAGACTAGCCCTATTGCTATGTATTAACCACAGGTACATAGCAATGGAACAAACCAAGATCAATCATTCTCCACTGATTACAGCAGTTGAAAAGTTCGTAGAAGAAACTATCAAGCGTCAAAGACGATGGAAAGGCTATTGGGTTGAGTTAGTAGAATTACTAAACGAGATGCAAGAGGAATATGATCCAGATTTATGGTACTCGGCTTATAATGGAGCCATGATTGCATTGATGTTAGACCTAGAGCAAAATTTAGAAGCATCTCAAGATATCAGTATCTTAACTTTAAAGGGATTAACTTTCAGTGATGTACAATCTAGGTTTAGAAAGTTTGAAAGACAGCATAAAAGAGAAGTCCAAAAATTTATAGAAGATGAGTTAGCTAATCGTCGAAAGGCAATAATATATACTGAGTTGCTTTTGGAGCATTATTTAAGATTAATGGTTTTACGATGTGATCTTTCTTATCGTATGGAAAGACGTCCCTTTATTGATATTTCGGATTTCAGAAAGCATATTCGAAAATTATTAGATCGCTTACAAGATAGAGACCGTCATTTCAAAGATTTACAAGGATATATCTATGCTTTAGAACAAGGAACCGACAAGGGATATCACGCCCATTTTTTACTCTTTTATGATGCTTCGAAGGTAGAGTTTGATCGTTATCATGTAGATCTTATTATTGATACTTGGAAAGAGATTACAGATGAAGAAGGCACAGGTCATAACTGTAATACGAAACAGAACCGTGACAGCTACAAGGCTCAAGGTAAAGATGCATTAGGATGTATTTATCGAGGGGATGAGTCAAAAAAGGCTAACATAATGGAGATAGTTTGAATAGCCACCAAAATTCTAGACACACCTAACCATCTTTTGATGGGCCTTTTCATAATCTAATGGAGAACGCTGACCATTGGAACCATGTCTGCGTTTTGAATTGTAGA
>NZ_JBNCAT010000036.1:0-25363 GCF_049808495.1 Acinetobacter sp. G11 | reverse complement strand
ATTTATTTGAAAGAAAAACTTTAAAAGCTTTATTCTCACCCGATAAAATCCCCATCAAACAAGAGGAAGCTCATGTGAGCTTCCTCTTGTAAAAATTGTGGGACAGCAGTGGCACAGGGCTTCCTTTTTTTTAAGCATCGCCCCATCAGATGCCGTATTTCACCCGATACGCTTCCATTTTTGCTAACGCCTCTTTCTCGCCTTTAGCATCCAGAAAATCCATTAAATCTTTCATCGTAATCAAGGCATGAACAGGAATTTCCAGTTCTTTTTGAACTTCCTGAATGGCAGACAATTCGCCCTGTCCTTTTTCCTGACGATCCAGCGCCACCAATACACCGGCAATTTGCGCGCCGGCATTTTTAAGAATGGTCACTACTTCACGAATAGCAGTACCTGCAGTAATCACGTCATCAATAATCCAGACTTTTTTACCTTCTACTGAAGCCCCTACCAGTACCCCGCCTTCACCGTGGTCTTTGGCTTCTTTACGGTTAAAGCCCCACGGTACACTTACGCCATGATTTTGTGACAACGCTACAGCCGTTGCAGCAACAAATGGAATACCTTTATAGGCAGGGCCAAAAATCACATCCACATTCTCACATGCCGTTAATTTGTCTGCATAGCCTGAAGCCAATAGCGTTAACGCTTCACCATCATTGAGCAAACCGGCATTAAAAAAATAAGGACTCACACGACCCGATTTTAAAGTAAACTCACCAAATTTAAGCACACCACGTGATAATGCAAGTTCGATAAAAGCTTGAGGGTTAAAAGTCGCTTGCGACGTCATGAGGTGCTCCAAAATTCATAAATAGAGGTAAGACTTGCGCATGATACCAAAGAGTAGCTATCCAAGTGATCAAAAAATTCTAAGAGTGGTTTCAATTAACGTAAATGGCTTGCGTTCATCCGTGACCAAAGGCTTGCTGGAATGGATGGAACAGTCGGAAGCCGATGTCATTTGTATGCAGGAAAGTCGGATCACCCATGCGCAGTGGACTGAAAAATTTAGACCTGAAGGCTGGTACACGCACCTGTTCCCGGCAGAACGTGCAGGCTATGCCGGTACCGCCATTTATAGCCGCCTGCCTTTTGTCTCCGTAAAAGATGGTTTAGGCTTTGAACTGGCAGATGCTCAAGGGCGCTTTATTTCTGCAGAATTTGATCTCGGTTTGGACAAGCCTGTATACATCTGTTCGCTGTATTTGCCTTCGGGTTCATCCGGTGAAGAAGCCCAAGCCCGTAAAGACCATTTTTTGGATCAATACCAAGACATTCTCAAACAATGGCGGGATGAAGATAAATCGATCATTGTCTGCGGCGATTACAACATTGTGCATAAACGCATTGACATTAAAAACTGGTCGGGCAACCAGAAATCTTCAGGCTGCCTGCCGCATGAACGCGCCTGGCTCGACCATATTTATGATGACCTGGGTTATGTCGATACCTTCCGTGAAGTGCGTAAAGAAGCCGAACTTTATTCCTGGTGGTCCAATCGCGGACAGGCACGTGCCAAAAACGTCGGGTGGCGCATTGATTACCATGCCTGCTCACCGGACTGGAAAGCCCGTACCGTCAATGCCTGGGTCTATAAAGAGACCTGGTTTAGCGACCATGCACCCGTGATAATTGATTATAAAATATAACTGATCATGTACTATTGAGTGGACAACTGTTCACTCAATACCAGCGCATGGATTACAAAAGATGTCGAATTTGTTGCTTTTTATATACATCTTTTAAGTGCATTATTGTCGCACGGCACAGGGATAAGTCAGGATGACTGAAAAAGGATAGGACGCCGTAGGATGAAACAGAATAAACCACTTCGGTAGCTTATTTTGCAAGGATGTGACAATGGACGTTGAAATGAGACCCGCATGATCAGGATGATTAAATGCGGGTTTTCTCTTTTCGTCATCTTTATTTTTTCTTTTCTATTTCCATACTTTTTCTATTTTCCATATTTAGAATAATCATATGCTTCTTCTTTATGGCTTTATCATTACAGATCTCAATGTCAGTTTGATGACAGCTGAATTTTTTAATTTTAATCCTGTTCATTCACGCTAGAGCTTCGGGATAATTTTCGCTACGCTATCGCATAAGAGAAAATGGAATAATTCACTTATGCTTAAAATTTACGGCATCAAAAACTGCAATTCAATGAAAAAAGCTTTTGACCTGCTCAATGAACTCGGTCTTGCCTATGAATTTCATGATTACAAGAAGCAAGGCATTGCGGCTGAAACGGTAAAAACATGGCTGGATGCCAAAGGTCAGGAGGTTATCGTCAATAAAAAAGGTACCACCTGGCGCAAACTGAGCGAAACGGAACAACAATTGGCTTTAAGCAGTGAAGAAAATCTGATTGAAGCGCTCACCAGCCATAACAGCTTAATCAAACGTCCAGTGCTTGAAACTGCTTCAGGATATATCGTGGGCTTTGATGAAGATGCATATCGGGCATTAAAGTAAGCCGGCTTCCCAATATTAAAAAAACCTGACAAGGTCAGGCTTTTTTTGTTTAATCCATTTGGCTCAGCACACTTAGTTTGCGCGAATCCAGGTCTGGTTACGACCTAAAACGGATACGCCAATAAAACCGCGTAATTCCAAGGTTTTACCGCCATTTGCCAGTTCACCTTTTAGTTTATAGGTTTTACCTGAAGAAGGATCAAGAATGGTACCCTCTTCATAACTTGTACCACCGACATTTTTAAGACCGTGAACAATCTTTAAACCTTTTAAAGATTTATTGTGATAAGGACCTTCACATTTTTTACATGCCTGTTCTTCGCCCGGCGTCAAAACTTTTTGAATACTCGCAGACAATGTGCCATTTTTTTGTTCAGTAAATTTTACGATTGCTTTGGGTTGTTTTGTTTTATCGTCAATCGTTTTCCAAACTGTTCCATTTAAAGGATCAGCAGCATTCGCCAAAGCTGTTAATCCGAGCAATCCTAATGCAAGAGCAATTTTTTTCATTTTTTTTCGTTTCCTAGTCTAGTGTAGACGGCCTTAGTATTAAAAAGTCACAACATATTTGCAATTTTTCCGTGTGACCGTTTAGTGTAATCTTGTAACTTGAATTGGTAAATATCCAGTTATCCCCCAAAAGACATAACAAGATGGAAAAAACATGAAGATAAGTCCGTTATGGAAACAATTAATTACAGAAAGTTTTTTAAAAGCCACCATCCGTCTGCTAAGCCAGTTTAACTTAGCGCCAAGTTCAGCACGTTTTGCCCTTGAACAAATGTGCCGTCTATTTCCGCAGAATAAAAATGTCAGTATTCGCCCCATCCGTCTTGCCGGTTTACGTGCTGAAGAAATCAAACCTTACAATGACGTTACCCAGCTTATTTTACATATTCACGGCGGTGCATTCTTTTTAGGGTCTTTAAATACCCATCGGGCATTTGTATCTGACATGGTGGCACGCACCCAGATGCAAGCTCTGCATGTAGATTATCCTCTAGCCCCTGAACAGCCTTTTCCTGAAGCCCTGGATGCACTGTTTGATATTTACAATACTTTGTTGGTTCAGGGCATACAGGCCAAGGATATCATTTTGTCCGGTGACTCCTGCGGTGCCAACCTGGCTTTGGCCTTGGCCCTTAAAATTCGTGATGAAGAGCTTCCTCAGGTCAGCGGCCTGATGCTGTTGTCACCCTTTTTAGATTTAACCCTCACCAGTGAATCCTTACGCTATAACCAGAAACATGATGCCTTATTGTCCATTGAAACCTTAGAAACCGGGATTGATTATTACGTCCCGAAATCGATGGATAAATCACATCCCTCTATTTCTCCCTTATTTGCAGATTTAGCCGGATTACCCCCGACGCTGGTGCAGGTAGGATCCAAAGAAATTCTGCTGGATGATGCACAGCGTTTTAAAGAAAAAGCCGAACAGGCCAATGTACAAGTTACCTTTAAACTCTACACCGGCATGTGGCACAATTTTCAGATGTTCTATGCCTGGTTTGATGAAGCCAAGCAGGCCCTGGCCGACCTGGCCGAGTTTGCCCATGCACTGGATCAAAGCTAAATTTAATCAGCAATTCAACATTCTCCATAAAAAAGGTCAGCCGAAGCTGACCAAAGAGGAATCATGGTTGGGTTAATTGCAAATTACAGGCTTTTTACTTGAGCCAAAGCGCTGGCAATTGCCTGATCTTTTAACTCTGCGCCCATATTGACGCCTTCAGCACGAATAATTTCAACATCATTCACACCAGTAAAGTTAAATACTGTTTTCAAAAAGCCTTCCTGGAAATCTGCCGGGCTATTTTCACCATACACGCCGCCACGACTGCTGGCGATATAGGCTTTTTTCTCGCCGGCCAAACCGACAGGACCATTTTCAGTATATTTGAAGGTTTTACCCGCCACACTGATACGGTCAATCCAGGCTTTTAGCGTAGAAGGCAAACCAAAGTTATACATTGCCGCACCCACCACGACCACGTCAGCATCTAGATATTGCTGAATAATTTTTTCGCCTAAGGCTGCCTGTTCAGCATCTTGCCCCATCAAAATTTCAGCGGTTAAATGTGGAATGGGCTGTTTCACCAGATCTAGATATTCTACGCTTGCATCTGCATGTTTGGCTTGCAGTTGAGTGACAATGGCCTGACTCAATTGGCGTGAAACAGAATTCTCACCTAAAATACTGGAATCGATATGTAAAACTTTCATGCCTGTTACCTTCATCTCTATTTATTCAATGTAAGCATTTTACTCGGTCCATAAAAATAGAATAATAGGTTTACATACAACACAACGTTCCATATTTAATACAATAATAATTCAGATCAAAATACTTTTTAGACCTAAAAGTACAAAAAATAGGCACAACTATGGCTGAAAAAACGTGCTATGTTGTGATTTATTAAAAATAAATCTACTCAATTCACATTAATTTATGATTTAAAGACCTAGGGATTATATCTATCGAATGAAGCCAATCTTTTCACCGAAACACATCATCTCGTTCAAAGAAAAAATTGCGAAATACCTGTTAGAAGACGGGGGCGTAATGAACTGGAGTGTCCTGAACAAATGCATTCTGATGCTGATTTTAGGAAGTTCGGTGCATCTGATCTGGATTATCTGGAAAGTATTGGTACTTTTATCGCCTGAAGTCTGGCCTTGGGTAAATTTACCCTTGCTCAGACTGCAGCTGAAAACGAATATTCTGATGTTGACCATCTTTATTGGGCTGATTTACGCATGTTCGATCTGGCGTAAAAAAGCCTGGGTAAAACAATACCTCCCCTATATATCTGTAGGTGCTTTAGTTATTTCACTCTGTCGTGATGGTTATGTGGTCGGCGTGCTCAGTCCTGCCACCATGATCACTTATATGTGTCTGCTCACTGTAGGCTTAGTGCTGTTTAAGCGTAAAATCGTTTATTGCGCGCTCATCCCCGCCACATTATTTTTATTGGTTTGCGGATATTTAAGTCTGCAAGGTCAAATCAGTTATGGTCCGTTGTTTCATCTAGATACTCTGCCCTACCAAAATATGTTTTGGGTGCTTTCGATGATGTATTTCATCGTGCCGATTTTAATTACCTTCCTGATTTTATTTGAAATTTTACTGAGCCAATGGCGCCACCGGGAAAAACTGATTCAGCATTTAAGTCAGGTTGACCCCTTAACCAATGCACTTAACCGGCGCAGCATCAATTACGTTCTGGAAAAACTGGAACGCAAGCCAAGTATATCTTATGCGCTGGTGTTAATTGACCTCGATCATTTCAAGCGCATTAATGACCAATACGGGCATGATAAAGGCGATGAAACCCTGATTCAGGTCAGTCAAGTCCTGTCACAGATTATTCGGGATAGTGATGTGGTCGGTCGCTTTGGCGGAGAAGAATTTATTCTGATTTTGAATCATTCTTCTCTGCAACAGGCACAAATTATTGCCGAGCGTTGTCGTCAGGCCATTCAACACCTTCATTTATGCAGTGATTCAGGAGAAATCATTCCGGTCACCGCAAGTTTTGGCATCGCACTATCCAGCCACTCCCTGAATTCGCAACAATTGCTCAGCCAGGCAGACAAGGCGCTGTATGCAGCCAAAGCCAGCGGACGCAATCAGGTCAAGTGCTATCAGGAAGAGTTTTTTACTGAACCCAAGCCTTGCTAAAGCGGCTGCTGTTGATACGATTCTAAATAATTCACCCAGGCTTGTTCTTGCAACGCGCCTTCCATCCACAGTTGCATGGCCGGATGTTGCAGCATGGTGTGCATATATTGCCGTGTAGACTCGTTCACCGGTAGGGCATAGGTCATAAGCCGCGTCACGACCGGGGCATAAAATGCATCGGCAATTGAAAAGTCACCACATAAAAAACCGTTCACCTCTGGACGTTCTGACCAGATCTGCTCGATACGTGCCACATCTTGCCTAAGCTCGGCATTCTCCTGCCATAAACGCTTCCCCACATCGGCTAAATGGGCACGAATATTCATGCCACAGACATTGCGCAAACCGGAAAATCCGCTGTGCATTTCCGCTGCAATACAACGTGCTCTTGCCCGCTGCCTGACATCTTGCGGCCATAAATGCTGATCGGGATGGCGTTCTGCCAGATATTCACAAATCGCCAGTGAATCCCACAGCATCAGGTCATGATCAATCAATACCGGCACTTTACCATTGGAGTTAATGGCCAATACCTCCTGCTTGAATGTGCCCGTGTTCCGTTCGAACGGAAACGGTATCATGACTTCCTGAAAAGGCAACTGAAAAGCCTGCAACACCAGCCACGGGCGCATTGACCAGCTGGAATAATTTTTATTGGCAATATAGAGCTGATACATCAGATTATGGTCCCATATGCTGTTGAAACAGCTCGAGCTGTTTCAGTAATTCAGTCTCGCTAAAAGCACCGGTCAGGCGTAAACCCCGAATTTCCCGCTGCTTTGCATCCAGGAATAAATAGGTGGGCGGTCCTAAAATATCCCACTGATTCAACAAGGCTTGATGCGTTGCATCATAGTTACTCAAATCCAGTTTAATCAGAAAATATGGCGCAAGGGCTTGTTGGACTTGAGCCGATTTTAACACTCGATGTTCAATCGGCTGACAGGCCACACACCAGTCTGCATAGACATCAATAATAATTGGCTGACTGGAGGGCACACTGCTGAGTAACTGCTGAAATTCATCCGCTGTTTTCGCCACATGCCAGGTGGCCTGGGTGCTGCTCTGCCCGATAAAAAACCGCTGGCTGTGTTGATATTGAGTATAAGCCAGATAAGGCATCACCACGAGCAAAACCAGTATATATAAGGCCCGAAGCGGACTTTGTTGCCTGATGCGAAAAAAGATATACGCAATAAAAGCAATGCCTAAACCTAAGCCCGCCCATTGCAGCCAGGCCTCGGAAATAAGCGGACGAATAAAATACAGGGCCAAGGCCAACATGATAAAGGCAAACAGCACCTTAATCTGGTGCATCCACAGCCCGACTTTAGGCAGCACCCTGGACCCCAGGACACTGGCCAGTAGCAAGGGCGTTCCCATTCCAAAACCCAAGGTGAACAGCAAGATAGCCCCCTGCCACTGACTTTGGCTCTGGGAGATAAATAACAGTGCACCGGCCAGTGGCGCGGTCATGCAGGGTCCAACCAGCAGTGCCGAGATCATCCCCATGACACTTGCTCCAATCAGGCTGCCGCCTTTTTGTAGCGATTGGGCCTGATCCAGGCGGTTGAGCCAGCCTTGCGGTAATTTAATTTCGAATAAACCGAATAAATTCAGGGCAAATAAAACAAATAACCCACTAAAAGCAATCAGGGTGGAAGGCTGCTGTAACCAGCGCTGAAAGTTCAAACCGGCAGATGAAGCAATTAAACCCAAAACTGCATAGACCATGGCCATGCTGCAAACAAACACCAGCGCAATCATCCAGGCTTTCAGCCCTTTACTGTCACGGACAATCAGCGAGGTTAAAATGGGCAGCATCGGTAATGAACATGGCGTAAAAGCCAGCAAGATGCCTAAACCGAAAAACAGCAATAAGCCATACACCAAAGAGCTTTCAGCCAGTGTTTCCGACCACATCTGATCCTTTGCAGTATCTTGTGTGACAGGCCTTACTGTCGGTTGGAGGTTATTCTGTCCAGCACTCAACGTATTTTGACCAGTGACAGAACTGTTTGACGATGCAGAAAGATCCAGCAGACGCTTGCTTGCTCTGGCCTGATTTTGCAGCAGCACCAAACCGTCAATATCGGTCTGGAACTCAATGGTCTGCGGTGGATAGCAAATCCGGTCCTGGGCACAGCCCTGCCACGTTACCTGATAGGTTTTGGAGGCTTTGGTGGGAACCTTAAATTGGACCTGGTGAAAATAGACCTGGGTATGACCATAATTTTCATCATGCAAATCGGTCGCTGGCGGCAAATTTAAAGCCAGCTTTTGCGTCCCTTGCCGGACTTCAAATTTATGCTGATATAAATAATAGCGATCCGGAATTGTCCAGCTCAGCTGAGCTTCATGTGTGCTGCTGGATTCAACACTCCAAGAAAAAGCATCCTCGGCTGCAAGCAATTGCTCCTGCGCCTGCAGGGTCATGGAGCACAATAAAATCACACTACCGATCAATCCGCATATAGCGAACCGAAACCACCAGCCAAGCTCTTGAAGATGCTTTTTCATATCAGTTTATTTTTGAATTAAAACAGGAAAGAAACGCCCAAACCTGATTGATAATTTTTATCTCGACCATTTAAGTCTACCCCAATACTGGCATCCATTTGCATACGCTCATTCAGCGCATAAACCAGTCCGGAACCCAGTGCATATTCATAGTGTTGACTTTCGGCTTTGCGATAGACCAGTTCAGAAAAGCCGGACAATTTATCGGTAATCTTATATTCAATGTTCGGTATTGCAGTCACCGCCCAATTGCTGTTTTGCGCTTCATAACGCATGGTCATAGAAGTACGAATTAAATCACTATACTCATAAGCGACAGCCGAAGTCAGACTGTAAATATCATCCTGATTGCTAAAACCCTCATTGCCGGTTGCAAGAATCGCTTCGGCTAAAATGGCCATAGACAGCTTTTCATCATCCAGATTAATGGCTTTTTTTACCCCAATGCTGACATCACCCAGACCGTCTTCTTCAAAAGACTGACCAGCGGTTCTGGTTTTTGACCAGGATGGACCTTGCCAGCCCAACTGCAATTCAAGGTCTTGCGCTAAACCGGTACGCAACAACATGTCGGCATTTAAAGTGGTATTTTTCACTTTGATTCCGTTTTCATCGCTGCTTTCTGAATAGCTGAGGCTGGGTAAGCCTTGTTCCCATGCCAGCTGACCGACTGGAGTAATCCCTGTGCCTATTCCCGCACCTGGACGGTCAAAAGAAAAATCCGCAGCCATCGCATTGATACTGAAACCCGCCGCAAAAATGAACCCTACTGTTTTTACTACTGACATGAGTTGTCTCACTAATTATGTTAATTCTTTAGTCATTTTGGCCCCACGACTACGGAGCAATTCTAAAGTTTGCTTTTCTTCGGCCAAGGCTTCTGACCAGTTGATTTCATCAAAATCACAGTCAAAGAATAAATCACTAATCGAAGATAATATGGTCTGGCCATCTTCATCTTTGGTGTTGGGGTCTACTTTTTCATCTAACAGACGTTTTACGGCAGGTACGCAGGCAGAGCTGGCAGCATCCCATAATGGACCATACAGTTCTTCGGCATCCCATAAATGTAAATTGACTTTGGCTTGAATAAGCGCCTCTAAAATTTCAAGATGAACTGCCAGATTCTGCTGTTTTTCTTGTTCAGATAAAGGTGAACCGGCTTCATAAGCTTCGCAAATATGCTCCCACCATTTGAACAAACCATCGGACCAGACAGAGATGGCCGGCCCTTTTTCCAGATCAATAAAATTCGGATCGAGACCTTCTGCCAAAAGACGTTGCACCTGGGCAAGATCCAGTTCTTCTATTGCCTGTACAAAGACTTGTTGCTGCGCTGTTAACATGGAGAAAATACTCTTCAATCATTTTTTGACTATTATGCCGAATAAACTGTCATTTGTTTTAGCTAAATCTATACCGATTATATTTTTTAATGCCTTTTGACTTGTGCAGAAATAGCAGATTAAAAAGCCCATAAAAAAAGCTCCGAAGAGCTTTTTTATTACCTAAGCAAAATTGCGTTTAATGATTTGCATCATCCACATCACTGGCTTCAGCAGTTTCAGCAAGTACTGGCACAGCAGCGCGCGGGTTATCTATTTTCTCAAATAAATGTTCCAAACTGCGTTTTAAGCGGTCAATGGCGCCATGAATGGCAGTATCGATATTATGACCATGATGATTCACCACCACCGGTTTCAAGCCTGCCGGACGTGCTTCGATCATGCAGTGAATATCATCTGCACCACCTTTGGCGCCATTTTCATCGCTGAAATGAACCGAGAAATGGGTAATACGTTCGCTATAGCGTTGGAATTCAGCATTCAGTTCTGCACGAACATAAGTAATTAAACGATCACTATTTTGGATGTTTTTATCGGTACGGATTTCAATGTTCATATAATTTCATCCTCTTTATTCATCAAATCTTTTTTGTGCAAAACTTCTTATCTTGGCACGTTTCACCTTGCTGTTAACAACAGCGCTGAGCATCTTCAAATCAGTCTGGAACGAATTCCTCCACATTGAACGATGAACACTTTTGAGTCTGCAGATTCGTGTCCTTATGCTTTGAATATAAGGGTCTAGGTGAAGCTTATGCAAGTAGTATTTTGATATTTTTTTAAATACCCTATAAAGAATAGGTGATTTGACTTTTCCGATAAAATAGTTTGATAAATATCACATTATTTATTTGAAGATAAAATTCTCTCCTGCAACCATTTTACTTTTTTTATCAACATGTATTTTTGGGTATCAAAGCTGTGTCGTCATTTTGATGATAAGTGATCTGAGCAAAATAGACGATTTTTTTAACCATTGATCAATTTTGGCTTTATTTTTACTTAAGAATCTGTATCCTTTGTGTGCTTCTCGGGGGAGATATTTTTTAATGAAACTTACACAAATTTTTGCTACATGCGCATTGGCTTCAACTGCTGCATTCACTCAAGCTTCACCTGTAGTATGGCAAGACTTCAGCTTGACTGGTCTTTATGGTGAAAACTATGAAGTAGGTACTGAAGACCGTACAACTGTTACTGCAGAATATGCAGCTAAACTTAAATATTCTGATGTATTCTTCTTCGTTGACCATCAATTGGATGGCAATGATGAACAAAATACATATTTCGAGTTAGCGCCACGTTTAAGCTTAGGCGAAGTATCTGGAAAAGACCTTTCTTTTGGTCCAATTAAAGATGTCCTTATTGCGACAACTTGGGAACACAATGCAGGATACGATCAAAACCAAGAGTTTAATAACTTCCTGTACGGTATTGGTTTCGCTTTAGATATTCCATACACCCAGTATGCAAATGTGAACTTCTATAAAGTAGATAACGATTCGAAATCAGCTTTCACTAAAGATGATTATCAAATGACGATCACTTATGCCGTTCCGTTTAAACTAGGTTCTGAAGATTTCCTGGTAGATGCCTTCCTGGATTGGTCAACAGCTGAGAAAGGCGCTCAAGCAAGCGAGCTGAACTGGACCAGCCAATACAAATGGAATGTCGGCAAGCACATCTCCCCTAAAACCAAACTATACGTGGGTGTTGAACACTCGGTTTGGAACAACAAATTTGGTATTCAAGGCGTCGATCAAAATGACGTCAGCGCTTTGGTCAAATACCACTTCTAAGCACCTCGTTGTGAAGGTTGAAAAAGCAAGGCTTCGGTCTTGCTTTTTTTATTGCTGAAAATCAGGTTTATTTCTAAAATCCTGAGTCTATTGATTCGTTCGGCCTATGCTCATGGACTTTCTGATTCGTCCTGCTCAAACACAAGACCTGAAACACATTCTTAAAATTTATAATGCTGAAATTTTAAATGGCACTGCGACCTGGAATAGCACACCCAAGTCTATTGAGGATTTTCAGAGCTGGTTTAAAGACCTTGCTGAGCAGCAATTTCCACTATTTGTTGCTGAACATTCAGAGACTAAACACATCGCAGGCTATGCCGATTATTCATCTTTCCGTCAAATTACCGGGTTTAAACACACGGTTGAACATTCAGTCTTTATTCATCCGGACTTTAGCGGGCAAGGTCTGGGCAAGGCCTTAATGCTACAACTGATTGATCATGCACGGCAAAATCATATGCATGTCATGGTCGCTGCGATTGATCATGAAAATCGGGCATCAATTGTATTACATGAAAAATTAGGCTTTAAGCAGACGGGTTATATGCCAGAAGTTGGACAAAAATTTGGAAAATGGCGTGATCTGGTGTTAATGCAACGGATACTGGATTAAGTATTAAGTTATTCAATAATCTGAAATAATGCTTCTATTTTGTTTAGTTACCGCTAAACAAATGATATGTATGTGCTTTAATAATAAAAATAATTTGAATAACCTATTTTGGAGAAGTTGAATGGCTAAATTTTTGAATACCAGTGGAACAAATTTCTTCCTAGAAGAACTGATTAAAAATGCCAAAGAACGCTTAATTCTCATTAGTCCTTATCTGCGTCTTAATGACCGTATTAAAGAACTACTAGAAGACAAAGATCGTCTTAAAATTGATATTCGTATTGTATATGGCAAAAGTGACTTACATCCCGATGAAATCAAATGGATGCAAAAACTCGATTATGTACGCCTCAGTTTTTGTAAAAATCTCCACGCAAAATGCTATCTAAATGAATCCGAATGTATTATTTCCAGCTTAAATTTATACGAATTTAGCCAGGTCAATAATAATGAAATGGGCATTTTAATTCGTAAGTATGAAGATGGGGATGTTTTCAAAGAAGCCTATGAAGAAGCACAACGCATTATTCGGATCAGTGATGAAGTACGTATTACTTTAGACGAGGTTAAAACTGAACAGCCTTCTGAAAATAAGGAAGAAGCAAATACTGATAATTTTTCAAAACTTACTACTTCAAAACTTGCAGCTAAGCATAAAATTAAAACAGCAGATTTGTTAGAAAAACTGGTTGAAAAAGGCTTGCTCACATTGAATGATAGTGGCAAACACTATTTGACTGATCAAGGAAAATCGTTAGGAGGTGAATTTAGATCAAGCCAATACGGTGGTTATTTTCTTTGGGCAGAAAATATAGAACTTTAATAGAAGCCCGCCCTTGCGGGCTTCTTCATAGATAGATGTGTATGCATTCAAATAAAAACTAAACTGCTAAATCCGCCAGATTACCTTTCTGTTCTAACCAGTGTTTACGGTCTGACGAGCGTTTTTTCGCCAAGAGTTTATCCAGTAGACCTGCGGTAAAATGCGCATCGTCCAGATCAAGCTGCACCAGACGACGGGTATTTGGGTCCATGGTGGTTTCGCGTAACTGGCTGGCATTCATTTCACCCAGACCTTTGAATCGGGTGATTTGCGGATTTTTGCTTTTGCATTTTTTCAAAATGCTTTCCAGCTCTTCTTCATCCAGTGCATAGTGCACATCTTTAGCATCATCGATACGGAATAAGGGCGGCATGGCCACAAACAGATGCCCTTCTTCGACCATGGCCGGGAAGTGTTTTACAAATAGGGCACAGAGCAGGGTCGCAATATGCAAACCATCCGAATCGGCATCGGCCAGAATACAGATTTTACCGTAACGAAGTTCTGACAGGTCATCACTGCCCGGATCAACCCCAATGGCAATGGCAATGTCATGTACTTCCTGAGAACCCAGGACTTCATCTGAAGACACTTCCCAGGTATTCAAAATTTTCCCGCGAATGGGCATGATCGCCTGGAAATTCTTGTCACGTGCCTGCTTGGCAGAACCGCCTGCAGAATCCCCTTCCACAATAAACAGTTCCGATTCTTCCAGAGTATGTCCGACACAGTCGGCCAGTTTACCCGGCAATGCAGGCCCGGAAACAATCTTCTTGCGTTCAACTTTTTTCGCCGCTTTTAAACGGCGACCCGCCTTGGCAATTGCCAATTCAGCCAGCTGCATGGCAATGTCTGAGTTTTGATTCAGCCACAGTGCAAAGGCATCTTTGGCGATATTCAGTACAATACTGGATGCTTCACGGCTCGATAGACGTTCTTTGGTTTGACCAGAAAATTGTGGTTCCTGAAATTTTAACGACAGAATGTAGTTCACTCCATCCCAGACATCTTCGGCAGACAGTTTCAGATTGCGCGGCAACAGATTGCGCAGTTCACAGAACTCGCGCATGGCATCGGTAACCCCTGAACGCAAACCGTTGACATGGGTACCGCCTTGCGCGGTTGGAATCAGGTTGACATAGCTTTCCTGAATCTGTTCGCCGCCTTCGGCATTCCAGCAAATCGCAAATTCGGCACTGGCACGTTCGGCCTCACCACTGGCCACAAAAGCGGGACTTGGAATGATTTCCCGGTCTTCCAGCTCATCCATTAAATAGTCAACCAGACCATTTTCAAACTGCCAGCTGATCTTTTCATCATTGATCTGGTCAACATAATTGATTTCCAAACCTGCCGCTAAAACGGCCTTGGCTTTTAAATTATGTTTTAACGCTTTTAAAGCAAACTTAGGCGAATCAAAATATTTGGCTTCCGGCCAGAAATGCACCGTAGTCCCTGTCGCGCGTTTCGGGGCTTTACCTTGCAGCACCTCAAGCGGAGCAACCGGCTCGCCGTGTTCAAAGGCCATTTGATACAGGTTGCCCTGACGCTGTACTTCAACTTCCACGCGAGTCGACAGCGCGTTCACCACTGAAATGCCCACGCCATGCAAACCGCCGGAAAACTGGTAGTTATCGGTACTGAATTTACCGCCGGCATGCAGCTTGGTCAGAATGATTTCAATCCCGCTCTGGCCATATTCCGGATGGATATCCACCGGCATCCCCCGGCCATTATCTTCTACCGACAGGGAACCGTCTTTATACACCGTGACGGTAATTTTGTTGGCATGCCCTGCAAGTGCCTCATCCACAGCATTATCAATGACTTCCTGCGCCAAATGGTTTGGACGAGTGGTATCGGTATACATACCCGGACGACGACGTACCGGATCTAAACCAGATAAAACTTCAAGTGATTGAGCCGTATATTGAGACACGTTGTACTGCTTCCTTAATTTATACAATCCGATAAAAACTGTAATGCCATCGGTATTTTGTCTGCGAAATTTTCCATCGCATGGTTGCCATTTGCTTCGGTAATCAGCATGGACTGATGCGAAGCATTGCTATAATAGCGCTGTGCTTCACGATAATCCAAAACTTCGTCACCTTGTTGTAATAACACTAAAATTTTGTCCGCATCTTGCACAAATGGCACGGCCATCTGCTCAAGCTGATCAAGATGGGTATGATCCAGGGTCCATTTTTCACTGACCACATAGGGGATCTGCTCGACACCAAACAGGTCTCGAAACAGTTGCCATGGTCGCATAGCGGGATTAATTAAAACAGCCGGCACGCCATACTTTGCGACCAGCTGTGTCGCATAAAAGCCACCCAGACTGCTCCCCACCAGCACCACCCGGTCCAGACTTTCAATCATGGCAGCCACATGCGCGATTGTCTGCGCTGGAGGCATGTTGAGATCTGGCAGATGCACCTGAAGATTGCCCTGCTGCTGACAGTAGTCTTTAATTTGCTGGCCTTTTATGGATAAAGCACTGCTTTGAAATCCATGTAAATAAATGATGTTCATGGTTTTTATTGCATCATTGTCAAATTTAAACTAGATTTATTTTATGCCTAAGTCTTAGCTGCCTATCTGTTTTAATGTAGATATAACAAGGATTGTCAGACAAAAAAATTAATACTGAAGCTCAATCATCGTTATTGTAAAAACTGTTCCAGATGAACGATATAAAATGAAAAGCTAAGAGTTTATACCGTGATCCCAAAAAAAAATAAAGGGTATGGGAAACATGGTCACAAAAAGGACAGGTCAAATGCCGAGTTTAACCCCATTACATGAAACCTATTGTAGATGGGACCGTACACCGCCCAGTCAAGCTGATGTATTGGAAGGTCTCGCACAATTGGTGACAACCCGTCTAAACGACGTCATGCAGGAGCTGATCCAGGCGATTCAACGCGAAATTTTAATTAGCATGTTTGGCATGAGTGAGCAACGCTCGAAAAAATTGCAAAAAATTCCTTATATCGACAAACTCTACCAGCTGTCCTTCGACACCCTGCTCAACTACGGCAACTATTTATTGGCACCAGGCCTACGTCAAATTATTGAAAAATACCCAAAATTACATGACAAGCCGCTCACGCCTAACCTGCATTTTCTGGTCGGGGTGCTCAACGGGGTGCTGGGTGATTACTTATTAAAATACCAGAACCCGATGGCACTGCCGATGGTGCTGTATGACCATTACGGCGGGCTGCAAAAGGGCGATTTATCCGGTCGCGTGGTCATTTTTGTACATGGCTTGTGCATGAATCATCTGGGCTGGAGCAACACGCAATACGGCGGTATTGGCGAGAAATTGCTGGCGCAACGTGGCAATAACACCATGCTGTACCTGAATTACAATAGCGGACGGCGTATCTCGGCCAATGGCCGTAGTCTTTCCCATACGCTGGAAGACTTGATTCGTCGCAATCCGCGCATTACCAGTATTGATTTAATTGGCCACAGCATGGGCGGTCTGGTCTCGCGCAGCGCCCTGTTTTACGGCAAACAGAACATGTATCAATGGATACATCTGACCGAAAACCTGGTCTGCCTGGGTTCTCCGCATCATGGTGCAGTCTTGGAACGTTTTGGTTTTATCCTGCAAGACAAACTGGGACATTTCCCCTTTGTGAAAATTATCCGGCATATTGTCAATATCCGCAGCAATGGCATTCTGGATTTACGCTATGGCAGTGTGCGTGATGATGACTGGGAGCATAATCATGCCCGGATTGGCGGCATGGATGACAACCGTAAACCGGCTCCCCTACCGAAACATATCAATACCTATCTGGTTGCAGGCACCATTGAATATGAAAATAAAAAGAACCGAACCTTAAAGGTGCTGGGGGACTATCTGGTCAGTGTAGAAAGTGCTTTTGGTGAACATCCAAATCCGCGTTTTCAACTGAAAGTGCCGGAATCACATAAAGCGATCTTTTATGGCTTAAGTCATTTTGAAATTCACTATCATTCCAGTGTGGCGGAACAGATTGCGAAATGGTTCTACCCGCCGAAAAATGAACAGGTCAAAGAAGAAGTGCATGAATACCGCATGCAGCTGGAAGATTTATCAGGTATTGCACTGACTTAAGTCAACAATAAAAAAGCCAACGTTCGGTTGGCTTTTTTATACACAGCTTTATTTTTTCTTGGCTGTTTTATTGTTCACCCCTGGATAGTGACGCAACAGTTGCCACAGGCTGATCAAGGCCAGTACGGCAAAGAAAGCCAAGGACCATACCGGAAGAGATTGTCCCAAAAAGGTCCAGTCGACCTTGGCACATTCACCCGAACCTTTCAGCACCTGTTCAAATACCGACTTTAACGGCAAGGTGTCGAGCCAATAATCCAAACCTGGACCACAGCTCGGCACCTGATCGGGTGGCAAATTTTGCAGCCAGACATGACGTGCTGCTATCCCTGCAGACCAGAGGATACTAAGCGTGCCCAACAAAGCATAAAAACGCTTAAACGCATTTGAAATGGGATTATGCAGGAAAGCGATCAGGGAAATGATCCCCAGACCAATTAGCCCTATACGCTGAAAAACGCAGAGTGGACAAGGCTCAAGCCCTTGCCCATGCTCCAAATACAACGCAAATGCCATCCCCGCGACACTGGCTAAAAATAAAAAACCACTCACGAAGCGATAACTCCATTGCATGGCAAATCCTCTTAATTTTTATCGATAATCGGCAAGATATTGCTCAAAACTGATGCTCGTATCTTGTTCCAGTTGCTGTTGCTGTTGCAATGACTGCTCCGCCAGCCCCTCAAAATAAGCCAGAGTATCCGGGCTTAATGAGTGCTGTTCATAAGTCGTTGCATGTTGCAGTGCCATCACACTCCCAAAACCCCACGTCCCGCCATGTTCCAGAGTATCGGCAATCACTTGTGCTGACAGGGTTTCATCCACCTCATCAATGCGGTTGAGCATGACCGCCAAGGCTGCTGAATACATCCGGGTGTTATAGGCGGCATCCAGTAAATCAGCCCAAGGCTGCATTTTGATGACCTGCGTACGTGCCCAGTCCTCAATCGGATGTTTTCCAGCCGCATCCACAATAGTGGCATTCGGTGCACGGCCACGATTGACCACTTCGGCCTGATTGCGCTCAATCTGTTCCTGTTCCGGATCGAGCAAATCGGGGCTGTCCTGTACCAGGCAATGCAACGCCAAGACTTCCAGAAATGCTGCCGTATTTTCATCAATTCCGATTGGACTGTACGGATTGACGTCGACTGCGCGCAGTTCAACATAACCCACCCCGCGATTTTTCAGCGCCTGGGATGGGGTTTCTCCCGCTTGAGGCACCTGCTTCGGACGAACCAGGCTGTAGTATTCATTTTCAATTTGCAGCACATGATCATTGATTTGAATCGGTTCACCCTGTTCATCATTTAGCCCTAAACGGCTAAAAGGCGCGTAAGGCGTTTTCACGGCTTTCTGCAAACCGTCCAGATAACCCGACAGATTGTTGTAGTGAATGCCCAATTGCTTCTGTGCAGAATTCTGATAGCCAAAATTGCCCATACGCAGTGCTGTTGCATAAGGCAAGAACAGGGTGCCTTTTAATAAAGGCAACAGATGATGGTCACGCCCGGTCATGAAACACTGACAAACCGAAGGGCTGGCTCCGATCAGGAACATCACCAGGGGCGTTAAACGAATAAAGTTACGGATCAAGCCAAAATAACGGTGACTGCGATAATCCTGCAAACTGAGGCTTTTTAGCGCTTCATCGCTTTCATGCTGTTGCAGTGCTTCAAACACTTGATCCGGAAAAGACAAATTATAATGCACCCCGGAAATGGTCTGCATACGGCGACCATAACGCACGCCTAAACCACGACGATACAAGGTTTTGAAGCGTCCAATATTGGAGCTGCCATATTGGGCTAAACGAATGTTTTCTTCGTCATCGTCCAGCATGCAGGGCATCGACAAGGGCCAGAGTTTTTCTCCATTTTCCAAATGACGGTGCGCAACGGCATGAATATCGGCCAAATAATCGAGTGCTTTTTCAATGCTGTCTTGTGGAGGAGTAATAAACTCCATCAGGGCTTCGGAATAGTCCGTGGTGATATGCGGATGTGTTAAAGCCGAGCCAAGTGCCTGAGGATGTGATGCTTGGGATAGAAAGCCATTGCTTTGCATACGGAGGCTTTCACGTTCAATACCGCGCAACATGCCCTTAAACAGCGAAGAATCCACCCAAGTTGGTACCACAACTTGAGAGGTCGATTCGGGTTGACTCATTAACAATCTCGCTTATCGGAAGATAACTACTAAATAAAACTACTAAAATAAAATCATCAGTTTATATCAGTATAACGTGATTTTTGGCTGCTACATTACACCCTGTATAGTTTTCAAGCAAAACGTCAATTTTATTTCTGGCAAATTTTTATCACAAAGATACTCTATAAGACATCTGAATTTTGTGTTTGTATTGAATAATAAGTGCTAAGGAATTGTAAATATTATGAATTATCCAGATATTTTGGACTTCTGGTTTAGTCTGGAAACTCAGCCCTTGTGGTTTGCTAAAAGTAATGATTTTGATGCACTGATCAAGCAAAAATTTCAGGACATTCACCAAAAAGCGGCACGTTCTGAACTGTGGTCATGGCGTCAAACCGCTGAAGGCCGCCTGGCTGAAATTATTGTTCTGGATCAATTCTCGCGTAACCTGTTTCGGGACCAGGCTCAGGCCTTCGCCCAGGATGCCTTGGCCCTGGCACTGGCGCAAGAAGCCATTAGCCTGGATTTGGATAAACAATTAAGTCCGGAACAACGGTCGTTTTTATACATGCCCTTTATGCACAGTGAATCGAAACTGATTCACGAATTCGCGTTAAAATTATTTCAGCGCTTAAATAATCCCATGAATCTGGATTACGAAAAAATGCATAAGGTGATTATTGACCGTTTCGGACGCTATCCGCACCGCAATCACATCCTGGCACGTAGCTCAACTGTAGAAGAGCTCGAATTTTTAACCCAACCGAATAGTCGTTTCTAAGCATTTATTGTGTCTCCTCCCGCGCACAGTAAATCGTATGGAGGTTTAACATGAAGAACAGCATTCTAGGCTTGAGCATGGTGGTGGCATTGGCCCTGTCAGGCTGTGCAACCACGCCTTCAAAACCGCTGACTTTTGACCAGCTCGGGCAATTTAGCAATACCCCTCTGAATGCACAAAGCTATCGCATCAGTTTTCAGGCCCGTCCCAATATGAGTTTTGGCACTGCCGAAGAAATTACCTTGGTAAAAGCCGCCCAGACCACAGTACAAAACGGCTTCCGCTATTTTAAGGTGCTGAATGATCCGAGTAACCGCAACCAGCCTCCCCGTCAGGCCGTGGTTTATTCCAGCCCGATGTACTATCCCTATGGCTATTATCGCCGTTATCCCGGCTTCTGGCCTGACCCGTTTTATGACATGCCGCGTGTAGTGACTATTGACCCGGTACAGGTTTCCTATACCATTGAATGTTATAAAGATCAGAAAAAAGCACCCGACGATGCCTTTGATGCCTATTTGATTTTAAAATATTTAGGACAAAAATATGGCCTGGGTCCTAATGGCCAGGTGCTGCCCCCACCTGTACCGAAAACGGCAAAATAACAATAGTTTAGAAACCGACAGGAATCTTGCATGAGCACAGCGGAAGCGATCACTACACCGAGTTTGCAACGCAGTAAACGCTTTGCCACCATTGCCTTAATCAGTGCCATCGTTACCTGGCTGGTGCTGATGCTGGTGGCCAAGCTGATTCCTGAATATGCCTGGTTCATTCATATTTTGATGCTTTCTGCCGAAGCAGGTGTGGTCGGCGGACTGGCCGACTGGTATGCCATTACCGTATTGTTCCGCAATCCGTTTGGGAAAATGCCGATTCCCAAGTTCCTGCTCGATCATACTGAAATCATTCCGCGCAATAAGGCCCGGATTGCCGAATCCATGGGGCGTTTTGTCCAGGAAAACTTTTTATCTCCACAAGTGGTGGAAAGAAGCCTAAAAAGTACCGATCTGAGTCTGGCGATTGGACAATGGCTGGCAAAGCCGGAAAATAACACCCAGGTCACGCAAGTGATTCAGCAAACCGTACCCAAGATTTTTGAATTTGTCGGTCAGGAACAGATTGGAAATTTCATTCAAAACAACAGTGTGCAGTGGGTACGTAATACCCAGATCAACACGCTGGCCAGTGAAATGCTGCGCGCGGTGCTGGAAAATGATTTCCATCAGGATGTATTGCAACGCGGACTGGATTTGGCGCATGAATGGATGATCTCACATCCTGAACAAGCCCATGAAATGACTCGCCGGCTGTTCAAAGAATTAGGCGTGTGGAAACTGGCCAAAGGTGCCAGCTGGATTGGGATTGATGTACAGCAACGCACCATCGATTCACTGATTGAACGGGTGGAATCCATGCTGGCCGACCCGCAGCATCCGTGGCGGCAAAAAATTGAACAGATGGGCCTGCAGCTTATGCTGGAACTGGCAGATAGTGAAAGTGAGGCCAGTGAGTGTTTAAACCGCACCAAAAATGCCCTGCTGGATAGCCCGCAGGTACTGAATTTTATCAGTGGAGCCGTAGTGATCCTCTGTGATGCCATTAAAGCCGATTTACTCAAGGCAGATTCAGGCATTGCGCAAAACCTGCGTATTGCCATTCAACAGGTCGGGGAAAATATCATTTCCAATCCGGCTGTACGTCAATTGCTGAATGAGCGGATGAGTGGCCTTGCGGTTAATTTAAGTGATCAATACAGCGAAAAAGTGATCCGTTTTATCAGCGAACGCATTCATGAGTGGGATTCGCGCGAAATGATCGACAAAATTGAAAATGAAGTCGGTGGCGACTTGCACATGATCCGGGTCAATGGTGTGGTGGTCGGCGGTTTTATCGGTTTAGTGCTGGGGATTATTCGTGCCCTGATTGACTGGGCGCTTTAGCAGGGAGCAAGGCACCCCTCACAGACTCATCCTGAGCTGCATCTGACAGAAAACTAGCCGTGCTTTGCTCTGGTTCAGGCTGAGGACAGCATAGGCAGAACGACCGCTTTTGCAGTCCTTTTGCATAGTACCGGCAATAAAATCAGCACAATAGGAAAAGCAAAGCCCCGGGAATGATCCGTTTAGGCAAGCCTAAATCATGCTTTTTTACATCTTTGGCAGCATTTATCCGGCTTCAATTCTGCACTCGTTGGCGAACAAGATTCATTCAATACAAATGGGTTCACCTAAAGACTGTGAAATTTGCTATATTTGCTGTTTTTCTGCGACATTTATTTTTCGACTGATTATGAATACGGCAATCCAAGCAGCTCTCGATCATGCAGTGCAATCTCTTCAAGCTGAAGGTGTACTTCCATCCGACTGGAATAACAGCGGTCATTTAACGCGAACCAAAGACCGAAGCCACGGTGACTTCGCTTCGAATATTGCCATGATTGGTTCTAAAGCTGCAGGTATGAAGCCTCGCGATCTTGCAGAAAAAATTCTTGCAAGCCTTCCTGAAGTAGCAGACATCAGCAAAGCAGAAATTGCGGGTCCCGGCTTTATTAACTTCTTTTTAAATGCCGACCAGCGCTTTGCTGTTCTAGACCAGATTCAGGCGCAACAAGATCAGTTTGGCCGTACCCGGGCCAATGCCGAAAAACGTATTCAAGTCGAATTTGTTTCAGCAAACCCGACTTCCAGCCTGCACGTCGGGCATGGCCGTGGTGCGGCATACGGCATGACCGTTGCTAACCTGCTGGAAGCAACCGGTGCCAAAGTTGACCGTGAATATTATGTCAATGATGCTGGCCGTCAGATGGACATCCTGGCGACCTCTACCTACCTGCGTTATTTAGAGCTTAGGGGTCAAACCTTAGTCTTCCCTAAAAATGCTTACCAGGGCGACTACGTTAAAGAAATCGCGCAAAGTATTATCGACCAGGATGGCGATGCTTATGTCCGTCCCGTCGCTGATATCTACAAAGATGTGCCTGAAGATGTGCAATATGCTGAAGAACTGGATGCAGATGGCAATAAGGTTGTGCTTTCAGGCGATAAAGAAAAACACATTGATGGCCTGATTCATAACTCTCAAGCCTTGATTGGCGAAGGTTATCGCGTATTCCATCAAGCGGCGCTCAAAGCCATTCTGGATGACATTAAAGATGACTTGGGCGAATTTGGGGTCACCTTCAACCAATGGTTCAGTGAAGCATCTTTAACCGAAAAAATTGAAGAAGCACTACAAACCCTGGATCAACGTGGATTCTTATACGAACAAGATGGCAACATCTGGTTCAAGTCGACTGAATTTGGCGATGAAAAAGACCGCGTAGTGAAACGTCGTAATGGTCAAACCACTTACTTCGCCTCTGACATTGCTTACCACCTGAATAAATTACAACGTGGCTATACCGATATCGTGGATATCTGGGGTTCAGACCACCACGGTTATATCGCACGTGTTAAAGCAGCGATTGATGCCATGGGCTATGACTCGAAAAAATTGACCGTGCTTCTGGTCCAGTTTGTGAGTCTATGGCGTGGTGGCGAGATGGTGCAGATGTCATCCCGTTCAGGTCAGTTCGTGACCTTACGCGACCTGCGTAAAGAAGTCGGCAACGATGCAGCGCGTTTCTACTACGTGATGCGTAAGTCTGAACAGCACATTGACTTTGACTTGGACCTGGCTGTGTCGCAAAGCAAAGACAATGCCGTGTACTACATTCAATATGCACATGCCCGTATCTGCCGTATGCTAGAAAAAGCAGCGACCACAGGCGTGAACTTTGATGCTGCGAATGCACGTCAATTTGCGGCGAAACTTGCGCTGGATGCAGAAACAGAAATTCTGGCCAAACTTGCAGCCTACCCGGAAATCGTGGTTCGTGCAGCCAACAGTTATGAACCGCATCAAGTCGGTAACTATCTGAAAGAATTGGCAGCATTATTCCACGGTTGGTATAATGAGCATAAAGTACTCAATGATGATGCTGAACTTACACAAGCCCGTTTATTGCTTTCAGTAAACGTACAACAGGTTTTACGTAATGGTTTAGAATTATTAGGTGTATCTGCTCCTGAGGCGATGTAAGCAAAACCAGCTTTTGCATCACTGCAAGACTGAAAGTCATGTTGATGATGCAAGCTTAGCTGATGGTTTATAGACAACAGGGTAAACAAGGGATTATTTTTTTTAAAATAAGAACTTGTTTTTAAAAACATTTAATTCAAAAATAACACACGAGGAATCCCACGTGTTTGGAAAAACGCAGCGCGGTGTCTCTGAACGACCGAATAAGCCGAAAAAGCCATTAATTCCTGCATGGCTGGGAACGCTTGTCGTTATTTTAATTGTGTTGAGTTTTGCGGTAGCTTTGATGCTATGGAAACCGTGGGCACCGGTTAAACCGAAAAATCAGATCAGTTCTGAACATTATCAGGAAGATACCAACAAGGACTATCGTTTCTACGATTTATTGCCACAGCAGCAAGTAACGCCTATTCCAGATCAGGCAGTTCCTGAAACTAAAAATTCAGAAACTGTGGTGATTGTTGAAGCTCCAGAAACAGAAACCGCTCCTCCAGCTGAGACAGCCGAACCAGGTCTGGAAAGCGCTGAAGCGCCAGTTGCCCACCAGCCGAGTTATATTTTGCAGGTGCGTAGCTATCCCGATCCAGATAGTGCCGATGCACGCCGTGCCGAAATTATCCTGAATGGTCTGTCTGCCGACGTAGTGAAATCGGTTGAAGGCGGTCAAACCTGGTATCGGGTAATTTCTGGGCCTTATGATTCTCAGGAAGCTGCGATGATTGCACAGCAAACTTTGCAACGCAGTGGCATTGATTCCATTGTGGTAAAACGATAAACCCCAGATATAAAAAAACGCCTCTATTGAGGCGCTTTTTTATGGCTTAAATTCCCTCTCCTGCTAGGCATAGGTATCTACACATCTTTAGGTACCTAATGCAATGGTTGCGATTTCATTCAGTTCATCTATTGAATATTCTGAGAGCAGCTGAAGGGTGTTCAGTAAAATCGAAAG
>NZ_JBNCAT010000035.1:0-27250 GCF_049808495.1 Acinetobacter sp. G11 | reverse complement strand
TTTACTGCTTCAATTTTGAATTCTTCAGGATATCGTTTACTGCTCATAAGCACCTCGTTAATTAGCCATTTTATCTAACTAAAAGGTGTCTACAAAATTAGTGGCTATTCAGATGGAGGTCGATATAGAGGAAGGCTTGGAGGTAGTTAAGGAGTTTGATATAGATGAACTTATTGAATCTGAACCCCTGCAAACTAGAACCAAAAAGGAATCTAAATCAGGGCCTAAGTTCCATCAGGGAGAGGGTGTTGTACAAGAGATTCAGAAAAGCTTGCAGCAGAATGTACGGGTTGTAAATTAAAAAAACTTAAAGAGAACAGCGAGTTCTCTTTAATTTATTTATTTTTTTGCTTGTATTAAAAAATAAATAAGATGATTGAACCTAATACCAAACGATACCAAGCAAAAACTTTTAAAGTATGTTTTTCTACAAATTTAACCATGGCTTTTACCACAAGCAAAGCTGCGATGAATGCGGTTACAAAGCCTACGGAAATATTCAATAAATTTTCTGAAGTTAAAACATCAACGTTGCGAAATATGTCATAAGTAGCGGCACCAAGCATTGTTGGTATGGCAAGGAAAAAAGAAAATTCAGTAGCTGCTTTACGTGATAAACCCGCCAACATCCCCCCAATAATGGTTGCACCAGACCGTGAAGTCCCTGGAATCATCGCAAGACATTGAACCAAACCAATAACAATGGCCTGTTTGAATCCAATATTGGTTGCCTCAATGGTTTGGACTTTAAAATTTTTAGCTTCTACAGCAAAAATTAACAGTGCACCAATAATCAGTGCAGATGCAACAACCGAAGGACTGAATAAAACTTGTTTAATAAAATCAACAGCTATAACTCCGATCACTACTGCAGGAATAAATGCAATGAAGACATTTATCGCAAAACGTCTCGCATGGTAATCACCTGATATAAAACCATGTAGTAGATTAATAATTTTTTTACGGTAGAGCCAACAAACGGCTAAGATTGCGCCCAGTTGAATGACAACTTCAAAGACACGGCCTGAGTCTGAATGAAAATCAATTAAATGGCCAAATAAAATTAAATGACCAGTACTGGAAATGGGTAAAAACTCCGTTAAACCTTCTATAAAACCTAAAAATAAGGCTTTAAGTACTGAAATTATATCCATAAATAAAGTGAGTCACAGAATAATAATAGCCATCACTTTTAAGATATTTTTCTGCATTTATAAATTCACTGAGCCAAATTTTTACGCTTTCTTTACGCGGCATCCAAAGTTATGGATAGAGACTTTACGGTTTTATTTTTCATACTAGATAGTGGAATATCCCAATGCTTAGGATGAAAAACATGAGTGCGGTCATTCACGCGCATCAGCAGGTACAGCATCAAAAAAATTGCGTTGTACAAAACAATCAAAATATATCTTATTTCAACTTCTTTAAGCAGATTTCAGCTCTGAAACATAGGAGTGAAATGCCATGTTAGAGTTTGCTTTGCTTTTAGCCATCGTCTTTGTTCTGGCTTATCCCTTGGGTAAATACCTCGCAGCAATTATGCACAACCGCGATATGAAAATTGATCCTCTATTCAATTGGATTGAAAAGCCCATTTACGCGGCTTTAGGAATCAATCCCAAACGGGGGATGAATGTCAAAACCTATTCATTCAATTTTGTCATGAGCTGTGCAGTGATCGGTTTGGTGACTTGGACTCTATTTATGGTTCAAGCCAGCCTGCCGTTGAACCCAAACCATGCACCGAATATGTCATGGGATTTGGCGCTGCATACCATGATTTCGTTTCTGACCAATACCAACCAGCAGCACTATTCAGGACAGGCGCAACTGTCATATTTATCGCAAATGGTCGGCATTGTCGGCTTGCAGATCATCACGCCGATGATGGGCCTGGCGATGGTGGTGGCTACAGTTCGAGCACTGTTCTACAAACAATCCAATGCACTTTCTGAAACCGATCAACAGACCAGCTTTAAGCATAAAGTGCAACAAATTAATGTCGGCAACTATTGGGCCGATGTGATTCGTCCGACGTTCCGCTTTCTGATTCCTTTATGCATGGTTTGGTCATTATTGCTCACTAGCCAAGGCGTACCATCGACTTTTCAAGGCGGCCCAGAAGTTCAAGTCATCGACCAAAGCAGCGAATTAACAACGCAAAAAATACCTTTAGGCCCTGTTGCGCCCATGGTAGCAATTAAGCAATTGGGCAGTAATGGTGGTGGCTGGTATGGTCCGAACAGCAGTGTACCTTTGGAAAATCCGACACCATTGTCAAACTTTCTGGAAATGCTTGCGATTTTACTGATCCCTGTTTCGGTGATTTTTATGCTGGGCTTTTTCACCAAACGCGCCAAATTCGCAGGCTTGGTCTTTGCTTCAATGCTGCTGATGTCGATCATTTCTGCGACTAGCGCTATCTGGTCAGAAAGCCTTTCATCGACTTCGACATTGCTTTCCGCCATGGAAGGTAAAGAAGTGCGTTTTGGCGAGGCATCATCTGCTTTGTGGTCAGCGGTCACCACCCAAGTCAATAACGGCTCAGTGGATATGATGCATGATTCATCTGCACCGCTCACAGGTATGGTGCAATTGTCCAATATGCTGATCAATGCCATTTGGGGCGGGATTGGCTGTGGTTTACAGCAATTCATTATTTATCTGTTTTTAGCAGTCTTTATTGCAGGCTTAATGACCGGCCGCACCCCAGAATTGTTTGGCCGCAAAATTGAAGTCGGTGAAATCAAGCTGCTCGCTGTTGTGATTTTGATCCAACCCATCGTCATTCTTGGTTTAACCGCAATAACTGTGTTTTTTCCTGAATTGACGGGCAACAGTAATCCGCAATACCACGGCATTTCTCAAGTGCTATACGAATATGTGTCTGCATTTGCCAACAATGGCTCAGGCTTTGAAGGGCTATCAGACAATACCGTGTGGTGGAATGTCACATGCGGTATTGCTTTATTGCTCGGCCGTTTCCCGACATTAATTATTCCTTTAATCATCGCTACACGTTTAGCTGCTAAACGCCAAGCACCTGAAAGCAGCGGCAGTTTAAAAGTCGAAACGCCAACATTCGCACTGACTTTAATTGCCATTGTGGTGATGTTGACCTTATTGCAATTTATGCCAGCCCTGGTCTTGGGGCCAATTGCTGATCATCTGTTATTGGTTCAAGGTTAAGGGTGAGTACAATGAATCATTCAAAACACACTGTTCAAACACAGCAAAACACCATAGCTTCAACCTTATTTCAAGCTGAAGCATGGAAAAATGCCTTTATTAAACTGCTGCCGCAGCATGTGATTAAAAATCCGGTGATGGCCATCGTTTGGCTTGGGACGCTGATTACACTGGTTAGTACAATTCTAGGTCAATCTAGTTTGGTTTTTGGCTTATTGGTGACGTTGATTTTATTTGTGACGGTTCTCTTTGCCAATTATGCCGAAGCGGTTGCTGAAGCCAAAGGCCGCGGACAGGCGTCATCCCTGCGTCAAGCGCGTCAGAATTTGACGGCGCGCCGGATCCATTCTAAAGATGATATGGATGGGGTGCAGATTTCAGCGGCTGAATTGAACATGCATGACTTGATTGAAGTGCGTGCAGGGGAATTGATTCCCGCAGATGGTGAAATAATTCAGGGCTTTGCTACGATCAATGAAGCTGCAGTAACAGGTGAATCTGCGCCGGTACTCCGTGAAGCGGGCACAGATAAATCTGGGGTGATTGGCGGAACCAAAGTCTTAACCGACCGGATCATCGTGCAAGTGACCGCAGAGGCGGGAAATAGCTTTCTCGACCGAATGATTGCTTTAGTCGAAGGCTCAAACCGTCAAAAAACACCGAATGAAATTGCCTTAGGTATTTTACTGACCGTGATGACTGTGACTTTTATCATCGTCGTGGTCAGCCTGCCGTTGATTGGACATTTCCTGCATATTGAAATCAGCCCGATTTTATTGGTGGCGCTATTGGTCTGCTTGATTCCAACCACCATCGGCGGCTTATTGCCAGCTATTGGAATTGCAGGGATGAACAGAGCGCTCAAAGCCAATGTGATTGCCAAATCAGGCAAGGCGGTTGAAGTTGCAGGCGATATAGATGTTTTACTACTCGATAAAACCGGAACTATTACTTACGGTGACCGTCAGGCGACTGCTTTTTATCCCTTAACAGGAGTGACGGAGTCTGAACTTCGCCAAGCGGCGGTACTGACTTCTTTGGCCGATCCAACGCCAGAAGGTAAATCGGTGGTTGCTTTGGCCAAAGAGCAAGGTGAAAGAGTGGCCGAGCCTGAACAGGCTGAATTTATCGCTTTTAATGCGTCCACACGCATTTCAGGCCTTAACTTGGCGGATGGTCATCAAGTGCGTAAAGGCGCTATGGATGCCATTCTTAAATTCGCTTCGCAAAACCTTGAAAATCATGCCGAACTGAAAGCGCGCGTAGAACAAATAGCTTCAAAAGGGGCAACGCCGCTGGTCGTGGCTAAAGACCAGAATTTGTTGGGTGTCATTGAACTATCAGACGTGATTAAGCAAGGCATTAAAGAAAAATTTGCGCGCTTACGTGAAATGGGCATTAAAACTGTGATGGTGACCGGAGATAATCCGCTCACAGCAGCGGCCATCGCAGCAGAGGCTGGTGTGGATGATTATATCGCTGAAGCGAAACCAGAAGATAAACTCACATGCATTCGAACCGAGCAAAACAAAGGACATTTGGTAGCGATGGTCGGTGACGGTACTAATGATGCACCGGCGTTGGCCCAAGCAGATATTGGCTTAGCCATGAACTCGGGAACGCAAGCAGCCAAAGAAGCAGGCAATATGGTGGACTTAGATTCTGATCCAACCAAATTGCTATCTGTGGTTGAAATAGGCAAACAGCAGCTGATTACTCGCGGTGCATTAACCACCTTTTCCTTGGCGAATGATGTATCAAAGTATTTTGCAATTTTGCCGGCATTATTCGTCGCGGCAATTCCGCAAATGCATGTGTTAAATGTCATGCAACTAAGCAGTTCTGAAAGTGCCATCCTGTCTGCGCTGATCTTTAATGCGATCATTATTCCTCTGCTGATTCCAATTGCACTGCGCGGTGTGAAATTCAAACCTTCGACATCTACCCAATTATTGCGCCGCAACATGCTGATTTATGGTGTGGGCGGGGTGCTGCTACCGTTTATTGCCATTAAAGCGATTGATCTGCTGATCAGTCCAATCTTGGCCCTATAAATTTTTTGAGGATGACAAAGTGAATATGCAAAATCATCAATTGGCAGACTCATCATGGGGTGAGAAACTGCGCGCTTCGTTTGGAATGACCATCATTGCTCTAGGCTTATGCGGCTTTGTATATAGTGCTGCTGCAACCAGCTTAGGACAAATGCTCTTTCCAAAACAAGCCAACGGCAGCTTGATTGTCGAAAATAATCAAGTGATCGGTTCACGCTTAGTGGCACAGCCTTTTGCCCAAGTTCAATATTTCCATCCGCGTCCATCTGCCGCAAATTATGATCCTATGGCGATGGCCGGAAGCAACATGGCGAGAACCAATCCTGAACTGCAGAAAGCCATAGAGGAACGGCTGAATCGAATCGCAGCGAAGGAACAGATTGAAAAATCTAAAATTCCTGCGGATCTGGTCACCGCTTCAGGCAGCGGCATCGACCCTGAAATTAGCGTGCAATCAGCCATGATTCAAGTGAAGCGGATTGCCCATGCACGGCATATGCCTGAACAGAATGTCGAAAAACTGATTCAGTCGCATACGGTTCAGCCGATTTTTGGGATTTTAGGGCAGGCACGTATCAATGTGCTTGAATTGAATTTGGCTTTGGATCGGGGCGGGAAGTGATATGAATGGCTTGAAGATTAAAATATAGTGATTGAACGCTATTAAATAATTTGAATTAAGTTACATACGATTGTTGGGCGAGGGGATGTTCTATACCTCCGCCCAACGGTGGCATCCATATTGCCCAGCAATAGCCAAGCTGACTTTAGACGCATTTAAATGAATTTAAAAACATCTTTTTAAAGCAATAAATAAAGATTACTTCTATGACTGATCAACGAACCAATAAAGCCGATGTTTTGCTGCAACATACACAGCGTTATCAGTCTGGGCGGCTGACGATTTTTTTAGGCGCAGCTCCGGGCGTGGGAAAGACCTTTGCCATGCTGGTTCGTGCGCATGAACTGGCGCTGCAGGGCATTAATATCGTCATTGGCTATGTAGAAACGCATGGCCGTAGAGAAACTGAAAATTTAATTTCTGGTTTAGATATAATTCCGCGAAAGGCTATTGAATATCAAGGGCAGCATCTGGAGGAAATGAATCTAGATGCCGTTTTGGATAAAAAGCCCAGTATTGTTTTGGTGGATGAATTTGCCCACACTAATATGCCCGGCAGCCGTCATGAAAAACGCTGGCAAGATATCAATGAATTATTAGATGCTGGTATTGATGTTTTTACCACCATGAACATTCAGCATTTGGAAAGTTTGAATGATGTGGTATATCAAATCACAGGGATTCGTGTCACTGAAACCGTGCCAGACAGGGTATTCGAACGGATTCGAGATATCCGCTTGATTGATTTGCCTGTAAATGAGCTGTTGGAGCGCTTAAACCAAGGAAAGGTCTATGTGCCTGAGCAGGCCGAACAGGCCTTGCAGCGATTTTTCAACAGCTCCAACTTAACGGCACTGCGTGAACTGGCAATGCAAACTGTGGCCAATTATGTTGATAATGATGTACGCGAAAATTTCGCCATTCAAGGGCTTGCTCAAATTCCCTTAAAAAATCATGTCTTAATTATGATTGATGGCAAAGGGCATTCTGAAGCTTTAGTTCGGACTGGATGCCGTATTGCCGAGCATCGTGCGGCAAAATGGACGGTTGTTGCTTTTTCTCATGATACGCAAATCATGAATAAACAGGAAAACTCGCAAAGCCGTGAAATTGAACGGGCTTTAAACTTAACGCGTCAAATGGGTGGAATGACAGAAGTCCTTCACGGCCAGCAACATGCTAAAACTTTATTTGATTATGTGATGGACCGCGGCATTTCAACCTTGGTTTTAGCACAAGCGGCTCCGCAAAAGTTTTCGCTGAATTTAAGGCTCAATTTGATTGATCAATTACTGCAATACCGGCCCAGTTTTGAACTCAGTATTGTGCCGATTATTGCAGAGAATAAGCATCTGTCCTTTTTCACTCAAAGGGCATTCTTGTCGCTAAGAGAAATACAGTACGTACTAGCCACCACGGTCATCAGCATTGTGATTGCAAGCTTAGGGGAAAAGTATTTAGGGATTGAAGATCTTTCGGTGATTTTTATCACCGCTGTGGTTTTTGTGGCATCAAAAACACGGATGCTGGCTGCAGCTTTTTCAGCCATCCTATTCTTTCTAGCTTATAATTTTTTCTTTATTTCCCCGCAATTTACATTTCAAATTTCTGCACATCAGGGGATTGTCACCGTGATTGCATTTTTGGGCGCGGCTTTAATTTCGAGCCGATTAGCGTCACGTTTGAAAGAGCAGGTGACTGCACTCAAAACGGCGAACAGTTATAACAGCATTATGCAGGATTTAGGGCAGAAGCTGTCCACAGCATTAGATTTGGCACAAATCAAGGAGATTGCTGAACATAGCCTGAGTAAAAATCTCAATGCAGATGTCTGGCTGTATTTCCCAGATACTGCAGCAACTCAAGCATCATCCACTATCATGAGTAATAAAGAAAAAATTTCAGCCGATTGGACATTCAAAAACCATCAACCGTCCGGTCGCTTTACCCAAACCTTGACGGAAAATGAGTGGTGGTTTTTGCCCTTATTGGCTTCCAAGCAATGCTTAGGCGTGGTGGGGTTGAAACTTAAAGATGTGCAAGCAGTAATCAATACGGAGCAAAAACAGCTCGCTGAACTCATGGTAGAGTATCTTGCGCAGGCGATTTTCCGCACCCAGCTGACCAAGGCTTTGGAAATAGCCAATGTGAATTCTGAAACGGAAAAATTGCGCTCGGCATTATTATCATCCGTATCGCACGATTTACGCTCGCCTTTGGCGTCGATGATTGGAGCAGCGGATACTTTGAGCACTTACCGCCATTCCATGAATGAAAATGATCAGGACAGCTTGCTGGAAGCGATTCATTTAGAGGGGGAGCGTTTAGACCGCTATATTCAAAACCTACTGGATATGACCCGTTTAGGCCATGAAGGCTTAAGCTTGAAGCGGGACTGGATTGGAGTTGATGAACTGATCGGTTCAGCAGTGCGCCGTTTAAACCGTTATATGCCAGATGCATTGGTTGAAGTGCATGCGCCTCAAGAATCTTTGAGTTTATTTGTACATGCCGCCTTGATTGAACAGGCCATTTTTAATGTGCTGGAAAATGCCGCAAAATTTTCACCAGAGAATAAAGCTGTGATGATTGAGGTGCAGCAGGTGAATGAAAATGAGATCGAAATTGCCATAACTGATAAGGGGCAGGGTATCCCGGAAGGTGAGCGGGAACGCATTTTTGACATGTTTTATACCATGCAGCGCGGTGACCGCGGGCAATATGGTACAGGATTGGGCTTGACGATTGTGAAAGCGATTGTGGGTGCGCATATGGGGAAAATCATGGCATCATCAGGCAAGAACAATCAAGGAACATGTATCCGCATACAGCTTCCTATTCAGCAAATTACTTAAAGCATCTAGCAGCTTTTAGGTGGGAAAATGCCAGAACAGAATGAATCAGCCAGCTCCATGACCAATGTCTTGATTATTGATGACGAAAATCAGATTCGAAAATTCTTGGATATAGCACTCAGAGCGCAAGGCTATAAAACGCTTTTGGCTGAAAATGGCCAAAAGGGCTTGGAACTCCTAGCTTTGCAAGGCGCGGATTTAGTGATCCTCGATTTGGGTTTGCCAGATTTGGATGGTTATGAGGTTTTGTCTGAGCTTCGCACATGGTCGCACGTTCCAGTGATAGTGCTGTCTGTGCGGGCAAATGAAGAAGAAAAAGTGAAGCTTCTGGATGCTGGCGCAAATGATTATGTAACCAAGCCGTTTAGTGTTCAGGAGCTGATGGCGCGCATTCGTGTACTGCTTAGGCAGCATCAGCATAGTACTGTTTATACGACAATTTTTGATGATGGCGTATTAAAAATCGATTTTTCCAAACGGCAGGTTTTTTTAAATCAACAATTGCTCTCCTTAACGCGCAAAGAATATCAGCTGCTGAATTTATTGGCGAAAAATAAAGGCCAATTGATTACCCAGCCGCAAATACTGAAAGAGCTGTGGGGGCCAACGCACCAAGAAGATACGCATTATTTAAGGATTCTGGTTGCTAAATTAAGAGTGAAGTTAAATGATAATGCTGTGCAGCCTAAATATATTATTACTGAACCGGGAGTGGGTTTGCGATTTTTGAAGATTTATTAATATTAAATATGTCATTTATTTTACATGAGTAATTAGACCTCTTTCATAAATCATTTTTTGCACAGTTCCAAGTTGTAGATTCCAGCGATTAAATTGAATCTCAAACCAAGCCTTTTACCTCTATTTCGATAACACTCAGCAAGGATTTTGAAGGTTTTCAGGCTGCCAAATACATGCTCAATTCCGATTCTTCTTTTATTGATTTCTTGATTATAGATTTTCAATTCAGGATCCAGTTTACAGTGTCTTTTGGCTTTTAATGGCAACAGGCTATTCGGATACAACACATAAATCCCCTGATAGCCTTTATCTGCAAGGATAAAAGCCCCAAAAGGAATCTGGCTTAAATTGCGTTTGAACAACTCGAAATCATGCACTGCACCGCGACTGGTACATAAACTCAGAATTTACTGAGTTTTGTAGTGAATCATGGCCTGTACTTTAAAGGTATGGGGCTTTTTCTTGCCGCTATAGCTTTTCTTCTGTTTTTTTAGGCCTTTGGATTGGAATTTCCGTGGCATCCACGATCACAACATTCCAGTCGATGCCTTTGCCCTCGGGTAAATCTTTGGGTAAATTAAACAGATCGGACCGAATCAGGCAGTCTTCAACATGACGGACAATTCTTGAGTCTGTGGGCTCTGAAACCCCGTAACTCGTCGCAACGTGAAATAAGGTTCGGTATTCCCGCCAATAGCTCAGACAGAGCAGAACCTGATCCTCCAGGCTTAACTTGGGCGGTCTGCCTTTGGCAGAGACATGCTTCTGCAATTGCTCAACCATCAAATAGAAAGTTGACCATGAGATGCCTGTGTATCGCTTGAACTGAGGATCAGAAAGCTTGTTTGAATCGATGTATTTCATCCGCAGATTATGCACGAATGCTAAGAAATCCGGAGTGCAAATATTAACCAAAAAGAAGATCGTTTTTTGATTTATGAAAAAGATCTATTGTTATTTTTATGTTTTAACTTATTTTAAATTAGCTTTTTCGTGGTTTTAATAGTTTAAAAAATAATCATATTAGTTGGGTGCTTTTTTACGGTTTATTTACGTTACATTCGGTAGAACTTGTTTTATGTTGATCATTGTTAATATTTAACAGGACAAAATAATGAGTAATTTACTCATGGTTAGACATAATATAGCTGACGAAGAAGCGGTCCCTGAATCCATGCCATCTGCGCGTCAATGCTGCGATATTGAAGATATTCTATTTTCAGAAGAAATCGAAAACTATCTGCAGCGCTATCCCAATACCCGTCATGTTGAGATTTGCCTGCACGATTTGAATGGTCATGTCCGCGGCAAGCGCATAGATATTGTCGGTCTAAAAAATATTGCACAAGGCTGTTATTTCCCAATGTCTATTTATGCCATGAGTCTTGATGGAGAAGTGATTGAAGAATCGGGTTTAGGAAAATCGATCGGTGAGCCGGATTATTTATGTAAACCTATATTGGGAAGCCTGCAGCCCTGCGCTTTAAATCCAGAGTTCAATGCACAGTTATTCCTAACCATGAAAGATGACAATCATCAAGATTGCGAAGTTGAACCGCGCAATATTTTAAAAAAAAGTTTAAGAGCGCTGCATGATCAAAACTTTTATCCTTGCATGGCCGCAGAATTGGAGTTTTATTTATTTGACAGCAATGAAAAATCTGGCTCCAATCAGATTTATTTAAATCAATGTTTTGATGTGAATGTGCAAGATAAATATCAAGACGTTCTGGATGAAATTGAACGGATTGCCCTTTTGCAGGGGATTCAGATTACAGGCTTAGTCTCGGAATCATCTTCCGGGCAATACGAAATTAATATTCAGCATAGCGGTGATATTTTGAAGCTATGCGATCAGATCATGATGCTAAAGCGCGCCATTAAGCAAGTCGCTGTAGAACATGGGTTACATGCAAGCTTTTTGGCTAAGCCTGATCTGAATAAAGCGGGCAGCGGCATGCACTTTCACATGAGTTTGTTAAATCAAGACCAGCAGAATATTTTCAGCATGAAGCAGAATCCTTTACCGTCACGGCAATTATTAAAGGCGATCAGCGGGCTGATAGTCTTGCTGCCGCCGTCCATGGCCGTGCTTGCCCCGAATGTAAACTCATTCCGCCGGTTTAAAGCTGGAAACCATGTGCCCTTAGAAGCTAATTGGGGCGTGAATAACCGCAATGTGGCCATTCGCATACCATGTTCGGACAATGAAAATCAACGCTTGGAATATCGTGTTGCAGGTGCGGATTGCAATCCTTATTTAACTGCAGCCCTGATTTTGATCGGCACACTGCATGGGTTGACACAGAATCTGGAAATTCCACAGCAAGCCACTCAGATAAAAAATAAACATCAGCCGCACTTTTTAAGTACGAATCAGCTGGATGCTTTAACATTTTTTCACCGGAATACTGTTTTGCAAAAATATCTCGGCAAAAGATTTATGGAATTATGGTGTGCAGTTAAACGTGCTGAGCATCAGTATATGTACAGCCAAATTACTTTGATCGAACAACATTGGGATATTTAACTGCTTAAAAATGTATAACACGATAAATAATGAAGATGATGCTAGAAATCAGAAGCTCAATGAAGAATTATATTTGAAGTATAGTTTACAGGAAATTGATTCTGACATTTTAGTAAAGAAATACCAGTATGCGTCAAAAAGTATGAAAAAAATAATTCATACTATTTTTAAAGAAAGAGGTTTTAATCGAAGTGAGATAGATCATATATTGAAATTACTCAAGTAAAATAATTATGCCAATAGTATTGCTGATACTATTGGCATTTAACTTTTAAAAAGATTTAGTCAGGGTGAATACTGCTTCAGTTTTTACCCCTTTTTTATTTTGACTTGTAAAGTCTTTGGTTTTTAAATTACTACCAACCGCTGCTAATTCTGCATTTATTCCCATTGGGTTATAGCGGTAAGTTGCACCAATTTTCCAATCAAAAAAATGGTCTTTTGCTTCAGAACCATAAATGTCCTGATTTGCTTTGGAATAACCTAAGCTAACATTTGTGCCAAAATTAGTTTGAGCAATCGGTGTAGCATATAAGACATTAAAATACCAATTTGAGATATCTTTACCTATACTGTCACTGGCAGCTTTGCCGCCATAGTTATAGGTATAGCTTATGCTTGGTGTAAAGCTATCGTTCTGATGCAGCAACGCATTAAAGATCATTTTGAAATAGTATTCATTATAATTTAAATCGCTGTTGCCGATGTAATTGTAGCGCAGCATGCCAAGATCAACTGCAGGATGGATTGAACCTAGCGCGATTGGCGCTGTATAGCCGATCTGGGGATCCAGTTCTAAATTTACTTCGTCATCAAAATCAACATTCGATGCAAATGCAGCAAGATAAAATCCTGAAGCATGGCTTAAAACAAAGTTTCCCTGCAAGGCCGGATCATTCTGGGTTTGCGTTTGGCCGCGCCAGCGGTAGTCGCTGGCCAATGATACATTACCTGAAAAGCTTAAAGCGGGAGAGCTTTCATCTCCAGTAGCAAAAGCATAACTTGAATAGAGCGGTATAAGGCTAAAAAGTAGATGGTATAATTTTTTCATAACACTTTAAATTAGTAGTCATTGAGGTAATGTATGTTATGGTTTAATTTATTGATATATAATAAAATTATCGTAAATTTTGCGTAAAATAAGTATAAAATTTAAGATGAATATTTTTTAAAGTAATAAAAATCAGTATTCATATTGTCTAAAAGACGTTTGCATATGAACTTTAATAAGCTAGATGAATTTGACCCCTTTGTTTTTAGAACTACAGGCTTTAACAGTATTCGGACTTTGGCTGCACGGCTGAGTTATTACCATATGGCATTAAATAGTTTGCTGTCTTGCTTACCATTGCAACTCACTTTAAGAGGGAAAAGCAACTTGCTTTAGGGGCGAGCATGATACCGAACTGGAGATGAAGTATTTCTCGGGATCGCCTGACACAAAATTACTTTAAGCGGGATCAGTTACTTTTGGTTAAGTAAAATGTTCTTTGGAGTAGTCGTAGTTATAAATTATTGAATAAATAGTATTTTTTGAGAATTGTCTGAAAAAAATGGCGAAAACTTACATGAAAAATTTATAATTATCTGAAGGCTTAAGATGATACTCAATTTAAAATTAATTTATAATTAAATTAATTTTAAATTGCTTGAATTAAAGAGTAAGTAATCCATGATAGAGTTTGTAGAACAAGGAAATAAAAAAAATTTAATTTTATTTATACATGGTTTTGGGGGAGGGGAGAGTACTTGGGAAAATGAAGGAAATTCATTTCCTAAACTCTTAGCAGCAGATGAAGAAATAAAAAAAAATTATGATATTGCAGTTTATACATATTTTACTAAGTTGTTGAATTTATATCAAAAAGCTCAAGGTTTTGGTACTTTGCTTAAAAGACTATTTACGACTTCACATGGTAAGTTAGTAAAGAATATAAGTATCGAAGAAATTGGTGATTTATTAAGAACAGAGGTAAGGTTTCATCTACAGAATTATGACAATATTATTGTTATTGCCCATAGTATGGGAGGGCTTGTAACAAAAAGTGCAATTATTAAAGATATTGAAGAACAGCAGAATTCAAAGATTAAATTATTTGTATCTTTAGCAGTTCCTCATTTAGGGGCGGAAGGAGCTACTTTTGGAAAGTTAATTAGTTCAAATTTACAAATAGAAAATTTAGCCCCTTTGAATACCTTTATTCATCAAATAAATGATGCATGGCAAAAAACAAATTTAAGGCCTGTGACGAAATATTTTTATGGTCTCTATGATGATATTGTGACAAAAACAAGTGCTGTACCTATCGATAAAGAAAAATCAGACGCAATCCCAGTGGATGAAGACCATACAAGCATCACTAAGCCAGTAAATACAAAAAATACAACTTTCATAGCTGTAAAAAAAGTAATATTAGATTTTGAAAATAGTGATTCAGGTATGTCAGATTATTCGCTTCAAACTCTTCAAAATGAAGACGAATATAACGATGAGATATTTGTTTTAAAATTACTATCTGCAAATATTCATAAAACATCAATAAATAGTTCTAAAGAGTCATTTTTAAATGCTGAATATATAAGAAAAAAGTTTTCAAGTACATCAGATCAAAAAAGATTAGCAGAACTTTATCAGAAAATAAGACATATTTACCAAGATAGTTATTCAAAATATGTTCATGATGGAATAACAAATTCAGGGTTATTATTGACTGATGTTCATGAAAAAATTGTTGCGGAAGATAAAAAGTTTTTGGAAATATTTATTCCATTTATAAATGCTATCCACAAAAAAGGTATGTTACATCAACTTGCAAATAGAGAAAATGAGAATGTTTGGTGGGTTAAAGATGGTTCAATGGAAAATCTTTTAAGTTTAATAGACCGAGAAGAAAAATGAGTGATTTACCATATATTCAACCTAAAAAAGAACTAGATTTAAATATGGGTATATTGTTATTAATTCTAGATAATTTGGCTGAAACAGTAAGGGGTAAAAGAAATTTAAATATTGAAAAGATGCAAATATTTTATTTCTTAGTAAATAATCCATTGATTCTAAATAAGGCTTTGTCTATGTTAGGGCAGCAGCAGAGATCTATTAATCATTGTGAATATTATACTGTTGAAAACTTATTGTTAGATGTAGATGATCTATATGATAAATCTAAAATAGCACTTTTATTGAAAATGATGTCTATTAAAGGATATATTTCTGTTGAATTTAATAAAGATGAAGGCTTTGTTTTTTATTTAAGTGAAGAAGGTAAAAAAACATTATTACATTTAGATTGTAATTATTTTAATAAAGTGCGTGAGATTGTTAGGGCGGCTTCTATTTTGCGCTCTAAAAGTCTAGGTAAATTAAATGGTCTTGTAAATACTGTAGTAAGGTAGTATAGAATGGAATTGACGCAGGGTCTATTGATAAAACAGTTGGTTCTTCATGGATATAGAAAAAACTATATTATACCATTTAAAGAAGGTATTAATATAATTCATGGTGATGCAGATACTGGTAAGTCGAGCATTTTAAGATTTATTAATTATCTCTTGGGTGGAAAATCAATTAAACTTGATGAGGAAATTTCTTCCTCGGTTAATTATGCAGTTTTAGAAATAGTTATAAATGATAATGTATACTGTATATCACGAGATATATTTAATGCTTCAAGAGATATTGATGTGTATAGTTGTACCTATTCTGAGATAAAAAATAATTTTCCAGAAAAATATATATCAAGTGTTTCAAAGTCAAATGCAGAAAGTAAGAGTTTGTCTGAATTTCTGATAGAAACTTTAGGATTTCCATCTGTTAAGTTAAAACAAGCCCCTACAAAAGATTCATCTGAAACAGCAAGGCTGAGCTTTCTTGATTTATTTAAATTTATGTATTTGGATCAAGATGAGGTTGGTAGTAAACATATGTTAAATATGGGTAACTTTGTTTTAGAAACCAAAAATAGAGAAGTTCTTAAGTATATTTTTAATATTTTAGATTCAAATATTTCAGAAATTGAAGTAGATATATCTAATAAATCTAAAGAAAAATCTAATTTGAATTCTAAATATTTGGCTATAGCTGAATTTTTTTCACAAACGGAATTTAGTAATTCTGAAAAATTAAATGAAGAAATAGATAATATTGAAGATCTTGGGTTGGAGCTTAATATAAAATTAAAAGATATAAATTCAAAAATGATTAGTGATAATAATCTTTATCACGAAATAAGAGATGCATTGAGTTTAATTAATATTAAAATTGATGAATATTCTGATTTGAAAAATAAGTCTATAATTAATATTGAGAATTTCACTCGACTATCTAATGATTATAAGAATGATGTGGAAGTATTAAAAGCAGGTTTAAAAGCTAAGGAGGTTGTCGGTGGTGAGCCTGCTAATAATGGACTATGTCCTATATGCGATAGTGTTATTAGTTTACAGAATATAAAAGATAAGTTTGAAATTAATGATGAGAAAAAAATAAGAAGTGAAATTTCTTCTATTAATAGGAGAATAAGAGATCTTAAAATGGTCATTGAAGAAAACACTCAAAACTTACGGTCGGCTCAAGAAATACTTAATTCACTTTATTTAGAGCAAAATAAGGCTAAAGAACTATTAGATGATGAACTAAAAAATTCAATATCTCCTTATTTGTCTGAGAGAGATATTATAGTGAGTGAAATTGCACAATTAAATGAAAAAAAAGATAAAGCTTATAATTTGCTAAAAATAAGAAATAAGCATGATGAGACTGGTGAAAAAATAGCACGCCTTGAAATATCAATTGAGAAATTAAAAGTTAAACTAGAGGAATTAAAGGAAAATACTCCATCCGTAGATAATATCGTTAATGATATTAGTTTAAGTTTGGATAACCTAATTAAAAAAGTTAAGATTTATAATCACTATGGGGTTGAGATTGATTCTAAAACTTTTTGGCCTAAGGTGAGAAATACTGAATATAAAAATATAAATTCAGGTGGTTTGAGAACTATTATTTCTATTAGTTATCTTGCTTCAATTTTAGAGCAAAAATTATCAAAAGATACGAATTTACCAGGTTTATTAATGATCGATACGGTAGGTAAATTTCTTGGTAAAACTTATAAAAATCCTAATTTTAATCAGAACAGAGAAGATGTTGAGGAAGGTGTCTCTGATCCAGAAAAATATAAAAACCTATTTAATGCGTTAATTGATTTAGCTGAAAAATTCAAAAGTGCAAATATTTTATGTCAAATGATTTTGGTTGATAATGATCTTCCACCAAATATTGATCTTGACTCTAAAGATGTTCAGGTAATCAGTTTTAGTTCCTCAGGTGTTAATGGTTTACCAATTGGATTAATTGATGATTGGGATAAAAGATTAATAAATGCTAACTAATTAATAGGAAAAGAAAGAGTGGACTACGACTCTTTCTTTTTCATAATATCTATACTAGAACACCATTTTCACTTTCTAACATGCGAAAACAACCTTTATAAATCTGCTACAATTGCGCCAATTTTAAGTTATCACTTCACTGGCTTGATACACATTCATAATTGTGTACAAAACTGTGTACATATTGAAGATTTATCTTATGTTTAAAGAGCAATTAGCTAAAGAAGTAGCGACTCGCAGGACTTTTGCGATTATTTCCCACCCCGATGCCGGTAAAACCACCATGACAGAAAAACTGCTGTTATGGGGGCAGGCGATTCAGGTTGCAGGTATGGTGAAAAGCCGTAAATCGGACCGTGCAGCCACTTCTGACTGGATGGAAATGGAAAAAGAGCGTGGGATTTCGATCACCACCTCGGTGATGCAGTTCCCCTTCAAAGACAAGATGATCAACCTGCTGGACACCCCGGGGCATGAAGACTTCTCGGAAGATACCTACCGTACCCTGACCGCGGTGGACTCTGCCTTGATGGTGATTGACGGTGCGAAAGGTGTCGAGGAACGGACCATTAAATTGATGGACGTGTGTCGTATGCGTGATACCCCCATCATCTCTTTCGTCAACAAAATGGACCGTGAAATCCGTGAGCCTTTGGAGCTGCTGGATGAGATTGAAAACGTCCTGAAAATCAAATGTGTACCATTAACCTGGCCACTGGGTACCGGTCGCGATTTTGCCGGTGTTTATAATCTTCTGGAAGAAAAATTCTACGTTTATAAAGCCGGTTTTGGTTCAGTGATTACCGATATTGAAGTGCGTGATGGCTATGACCATGCCGATCTGCGTGAAAAAGTCGGAGAACTGGCGTGGGCAGCATTTGAAGAATCGCTGGAACTGGTCCAAATGGCCAATGAGCCACTGGACCATGCAGCATTCCTGGCAGGCCGTCAAACTCCGGTCTTGTTCGGTACGGCGCTGGGTAACTTTGGTGTCGACCATGTACTGGATGCTTTCAGCAACTATGCACCTGAACCTAAAGCACATCCGACCCAAGACCGTAAAGTAGATGCCACTGAAGAAGGTTTTACCGGTTTTGTTTTCAAGATTCAGGCCAATATGGACCCGAAACACCGTGACCGTATTGCCTTCATGCGCATCTGTTCAGGCAAGTATGAAAAAGGCATGAAAATGAAGCACGTGCGTATTGATAAAGACGTGCGTATCAGCGATGCCTTGACCTTCCTGGCCGGTGACCGTCAGCACCTGGAAGAAGCATGGCCGGGCGATATTATCGGTTTGCATAACCACGGCACCATCCAGATTGGGGATACCTTTACTTCAGGTGAAAAACTGCAGTTTACCGGTATTCCACACTTTGCTCCGGAAATGTTCCGCCGTGTTCGCCTGAAAGATCCATTGAAGTCGAAACAGCTACAAAAAGGCCTGAAAGAGCTGTCTGAAGAAGGCGCAACCCAGGTCTTCATGCCGCAGAACAGCAATGACTTAATCGTTGGTGCGGTGGGTGTACTTCAGTTCGAAGTGGTGGCATACCGTCTGAAAGAAGAGTATAAAGTAGACTGCATCTATGAACCGGTCAGCATCAATACGGTACGTTGGGTATCTTGTGAAGATGAGAAGAAATTCAATGAATTCAAGAAAAAAGCCCATGACCAGTTGTCAGTGGATGGGGGCGGTCATTTGACTTATCTGGCCCCAAGCCGGGTGAATTTGCAGTTGATGCAGGAGCGTTATCCGGATATCCAGTTCCGCGCCACTCGCGAACACTAAAATCACCTAAAATAAAACAGCTTCTTTATGAAGCTGTTTTTTTAGGGGGTGGATGACATTTCATCAATATGTATTGTCGCAAACATAGACGAAGTGTCAGCTGCCCTATTAGAATCATAAAGATAGATGAATTACTTGAGAAAAAGAGTGGTCAGCATGAACGGGAAACTCGGGGCTGCATCGGTAATCGTCATTGGTCTGATGCTCAGTGCCTGTGATGCTTCAAAACAAGAATCCAAACAACCAGATCAGCAGCAAGCGCCAACTTCGGTATTTAAAACCGAGCAGGCGGATGTCTTGCCCTATTTAAATATTCAGGAGCAGCAGGCAAAAATTGCCTTGCCTTTTTGCGAAACCAAGAACTGTATAGACCTGAGTATTCAAACGGTACATACCGAAGATGCGTGGTTAAATGACTGGATTGCCAAGAGCCAGTCCAAGGTCATTCAAGATCAAATTGGTTTAAAACAGGACATGAGCCTGCAGCAGGCTGTGAATGCCTATGTGAAGAAGTCGGATGCCTGGCAGGCCGAATTTGCCAAAAATAAGCCCTATGAACTGTCAATGTATACCCGAATTGCCTATCAGCGGAATCAATATGTGCTCATGCAGTTAGGAGTCGATACGACGCAAGAAGAAGTAAAAGTAAAAGAGCGATATTACTTCTTTGTGGCTGACCGTAAAAAACAGAAGGCGGTGACTTTGCTGGATATTCTGGAACCTCAGCAGCAAACCGCCATGAATGGCATTGTGCAGCAGGCTTATCAAAAATGGTTAAAGCAACAAAAGGCTGAAGCCAGACAGAAAGCGCCAAAAAAACTGTATTGGGGGCAGGCGGACTGGTTCTTTGATCAGGAAGGCATCGGTTTGCATTATCGCACCCATGAAATTGTGGAGGATGGTGCCCAGCTGGATATTTATTTAACCAAAGAACAAACCAAGCAGATATTGAAAGCTGACGCTTATCAGCATATGTTTTAGTCATCCTGAATAAATCCAGACATCAAGTGAACGTCCATTTACCCGATTTAAGTTTATAGGTCAGATGATGCTAAAAAATAAAACGATCTTTACCCTCAGTGCCGTTGCGGCAGCAATGGCCTTGAGTGCATGCCAACCTAAACAGCCTGAGCCTAAAAAAGAGGACAAGGTGACCCAGTCGCAAGCTGCTCAAGCCGAAGCTTTAACATTGGCAGGAGACACGGAAAAGCTGACTTTAAATTTGCCTGAATGTGATGGGAATAGCTGTCCTGAAATCAGCATTGAGCGTCTTTCCAGTAACCAGGCTTTTATTGATGAATTTATCGATCAGCAAATTTTAAAGCAGCTGGAGCAAAGTGTAGATATTTCGCCGAAATCCTTAAAGGCAGGGCAGCAGGAGACTGCAGCGAGCGGAAATTCGAAAGATTCAAATTCAGCCCAGGCATCGGAAGCTGCTGCATCGGAAACTATTGAAACACCGAAACAGAAACTGGAAAAGCAGGTAGCTCCTTATCTGCAGACCTTTTTAGCGCTGGATAGAGAACTGAAAGCGTTAAGTGCCAGTCATCAGATTAGCCTGATGATCAAGCCGAAGATTCTCAATGCAGCCCAACCTTTGGCAACTGTGGTGTTAAATTCCAGCAGTTATCTGGGCGGTGCACATGGTTCATCCTCACAGTATTATTATAATTTTGACCTGAAAAAGAAAAAATTGGTCGCACTGGATGATATTTTGCTGCCCAAGCAGAAAGCGGTACTGGAACAGAAAGCCCATGAAGAGTTTAAACGTTGGGTTATTGATTCCAAGTTGGCAAATAGCGTTGAAGAATATGAACAGGCGTGGAAATTTACCTTATCGGACAATTTCTATCTGTCTACTCAAGGCTTGATTTTGCAATATGGCGAATATGAAATCGGGCCTTATGTCGTTGGATTGCCACGTTTGACCATTCCGTATGAACAGTTGCAAAGCGTGCTGAAGAAAGAGTACTTGCCTCCAGTGGAAGTCAAAAATGATGCTGCATCGGCAAGTGCAGCTGTCGCAAATAAAGCCCGATCTTAATGTCTTATTCACTGTTTGATACCCACACCCATTTTGATGTTCCCGATTTCGATGCAGATCGGGAACAGCTGGCGCATGCAGCCAAAGCGGTGGGGGTAGAACGTTTGATTCTGATTGGTTTTGTCCAGTCCCGCTTTCAGGATCTGCTCTACACGCAGCATTTTCTCAATCAGTTAAAGGGGGCTCCTCAAAGTTATTTAGCACCGGGATTGCATCCTGTTTATATTGAGCAGCATCAAACTTCGCATCTGGCCGATCTGGAACAGCTTTTAAAAACAGAAGATTGTGTTGCGGTGGGGGAAATTGGCCTGGATACCTTTTTGGCACAGCACAAGCAGCCAGACATGTTTCAGAAACAACGAGATTTTTTTGCTGCGCAGCTTGAATTGGCACAGCAGTTTGATAAGCCGGTGTTATTGCATATCCGCAAATCGCATGCGGAAACACTGGCCGTATTAAAACAGCAGCAATTTAGCTTGGGTGGAATTGCCCATGCGTTTAGTGGCGGAATAGAAGAAGCCAAGGCCTTTATTAAGCTGGGTTTTAAAATTGGCGTCACTGGGCAAATTACCAATCCCAATGCCAAAAAACTGCATCGGGTGGTGCAGGCTATAGGTGCTGAACATCTGGTTCTGGAAACCGACTGTCCGGATATGACCCCCTTATGCTGTCAAAGTTCCACTGAACATCGAAGCCGCAATACGCCAGTCAATTTACCGTATGTGCTGGATGGATTGGCCCAATCGCTGAATCTGGACCAGGCTTTTCTTGCCGCACAACTTTGGCAAAATTCCCTGGATGCCTTAAGGCTGACATCTTAAAAAACATTGTAAAACCAGATTTGATCCATCAATATGGGTTCTTAAGCTATGTTTTGCCATGAATCGGTTTGCCTGTCTGAGCGATATTTTATGCAAAGTTGCAAAGATTCATTTTCTGTTCTTAAATGATGTCTATACTCCTTTAAAAATTAAACGACAATAATGAGGAAATTATGCAAAGTAATAACCCTATTTTAACCCGGGTCGAACCCCGGAGTGATTTTAACCAGGCCATGACGGTGCAAGGCGCCATCCAGAAGTCAGTGTTATTAACCGTGATTGCCGCTGTAGTCGGTGTATCGCTATTTTTATATAGCTTCATGACGCTGAATATATCCATTGCCTATGCCGCTGCAATGGTGGGGGCGATCGGCGGATTTATCCTGGCACTCATCGCCACATTCAAGCCCAACACAGCACCAACCTTGGCCATTCCTTATGCGCTGTTTGAAGGGGCATTTTTAGGAGGCATTTCGGTCATATTTCAGCTGAAATTTCCAGGTGTACCTTTGCAGGCCTTGCTGGCAACTTTTGTCACTACACTGGTCATGTTTGGGTTATACCGCTTCCAGATTATTCGTGCTACAGAAAAATTTAAAGCCGTGGTGATGTCTGCTTCGATTGCCATTGCCATTGTATTTGTCGTGCAAATGGTCATGGGGTTGGCTTTTGGATCAAGTATCCCTTATATCTTTGAAAGCAACTGGCTGGGGATTGGCTTTGCTGCATTCGTTGCAGTGATTGCTTCTTTAAACCTGATACTCGATTTTGACCTGATCGAATCATCTGCTGCACAGTATGCACCGAAAGCGATGGAATGGTTGTGTGGTATTGCCTTATTGGCGACCTTGGTGTGGATGTATTACTCGTTCCTGCGCTTGCTGGGATTGTTGCAAGGGGATGATTAATCCTTTTAAGCATGACAGCTAGCTCAATAGCAGGATCAATCCAGAAATGCTCCCCGATGGTGGAGCATTTTTTATGGTTTTTACACAACATGTTAAAAAAAGGCGCATTATGCAATTTCGCAAATGCTTCAGACTTGGCATTATGCTGGTAAATTATTTTGAGTGAGATTCACATGGCACAAGGACTATTGGCGGGTAAGCGTTTTCTCATCGCGGGTATTGCAAGTAAATTATCCATTGCATTTGGTATTGCTCAAGCCTTGCATCGTGAAGGTGCTGAACTGGCATTTACCTATCCGAATGAAAAATTAAAAAAACGTGTTGATGAGTTTGCTGAACAATTCGGTTCAACATTGGTTTTCCCTTGTGACGTGGCTGTAGATGCTGAAATTGACCAGGCTTTTGCAGAATTGGCAAAACATTGGGATGGCCTGGATGGCGTGGTTCATTCAATCGGTTTTGCACCAGCGCATACTTTAGATGGTGACTTTACCGATGTTACCGACCGTGAAGGTTTTAACATTGCCCACGACATCAGTGCATATAGCTTTATTGCCATGGCACGTGCTGCAAAACCATTATTACTGGCTCGCCAAGGCTGCCTGCTGACTCTGACTTATCAGGGTTCTGAACGTGTGATGCCGAATTACAACGTGATGGGTATGGCGAAAGCATCATTAGAAGCGGGTGTACGTTATTTAGCTTCTAGTTTGGGTGCTGAAGGTATTCGCGTGAATGCCATTTCTGCAGGTCCAATCCGTACTCTTGCAGCTTCAGGCATCAAATCTTTCCGTAAAATGCTCGACCTGAATGAAAAAGTTGCGCCATTGAAACGTAATGTGACCATTGAAGATGTCGGTAATGCGGCATTGTTCCTGTGCTCACCTTGGGCCAATGGTATTACTGGCGAAATTATGTATGTTGATGCCGGCTTTAATACTGTGGGTATGAGCGCCGATTTGATGATGGATGGTGAATAAAAAACTCCCTCCTTTTTAAAAGGAGGGTTGGGGAGGATTATATTTCGGAAAGTTATCCATACTTAAATCTCCCCAAACTCCTCTTTATTAAAGAGGGGCTTAAAAGCCAATAAAAAAGACCGCAAATGCGGTCTTTTTTATTGCAGGTTAAGCGATTAAGCTTGGCCTTCAGCAGCGGCAGCTTGAGCACGTTGCATATTTGCTTCGAATTCAGCATCGAAGTTAATTGGCGTAAGCAACAATTGTGGGAAGCTGCCTTTAGTGACCATGTCATTCACTGCTTCACGTAAGAACGGGAACAGGATATTTGGACAATAAGCACCCAGAATATATGGAAGGCGTTCTTCTTCAACACCGTCAATCAGGAAAATACCAGCTTGAGTCACATCCACGATAAATGCAGTATCACCTGCATTGTTCGCTTGAACCACGACTTGTAATGACACTTCGTAATGCGTCGCATCAATTTTTTCTGCAGAAGAAGACAGGTTGATATTAAGTTCAGGCTGCCATTCTTTAGTAAATACTTGTGCCCCAGGTACTTCAAAAGAAATATCTTTAGTATAAATACGTTCTAGTGCTAATTGTGGTTGAGCTTGTTGTTCACTCATTCTTTAATCCTTAATATGAAGAGCTGGCTTAATAAAATGTTAAACCAATAGTTCGTTTAGTTTTCCTTCACGCTCTAAAGCATAAAGTTGATCAAAACCACCAATAAACTGGTCGTTAATAAAAATTTGTGGAACAGTACGGTGATTGGTGCGTTGCATCAGTTCCACACGTACTTCAGGTGCTTCGTTAGATAAGTTAATTTCTTTATAAGCCACGCCTTTACGCTCAAGAAGTTGTTTTGCGCGAATGCAATATGGGCATACGGTGGTGGAATAAATAATTACTTCAGCCATTCAAAATCTCCAAGCGTATTATTTGCTTTTAATCAGGGGTAAGCCTTGAACTTTCCAGTTGTTGATTCCACCGTCTAGACGGTAACTGTCGGCATGTCCCACTTGTTGTAATGCTGAACCTGCGATTTGACCCAAATTGCAAATAAACACAAGTGGACGGTCTGCAGATTTTAACTCTTCAATATGACTGCTAATCTGGCTATAGGGAATATTACGGCTACCGCTGATATGACCTTCACGGAAATCTTTGGCATCACGTAAATCAATCAGCATGGCATTTTTAGCTTTGACTAAAATACCTAAAGATTGTGGTGAAATTTTACGGCCATTGCGTTGCCCTTCTAAAATAAAGAACAAAACAACCAATACCCCGAGCGTTCCAAACAAGAAGGGGTGATTCCCCATAAATTCGAACCAACGTTCCACAAGTCACCTAATTACAATTTCAAAATTGCGTAGAGTATAGCCTATAAATATGGCGATCAAAATCACTGCTTCAAGGGCTAAGGGTTAAGAAAAATTAATTTTTTTGCTGTGCTTCAGTAATTTCATCGATTAAACGCAAATAACTGTCTAAACGGCGCTGCAAGATTTCACCAGATTCCACCGCCTGACGCAAAGCACATTGCTTTTCATGCTTATGGGTACAGTTACGGAACTGGCAATGTCCCAGCAGATTTTCAATTTCAGGAAAGCCATGCTGCACTTTGGCCAGATCCAGATGCCATAAACCAAATTCACGGATTCCCGGAGAGTCAATCAGGGCAGCGCCTTCACCAAAGGCAATTAAACGGGTAGATGTTGTGGTGTGCTGACCCAGCGCCGAGTTTTCCGAAATGATATTGGTTTTTTGTGCCGCTTCGGGAACAATGGCATTAATCAGCGAGCTTTTGCCGACACCGGACTGGCCAACAAAGGCGACCGTTTCACCTGCCAGGCGTTTTGCCAGAGCGGAAACCGACACCTCACCGGTAGACTGGCATTGCATGACTTCATATCCCAAGTCTCGGTATTCTTTGACCAGGTCTAGAATCGGGTCATTTTCCTGAATTAAATCAGCTTTATTCAGCACTAACAGTGCCGGAATTTCAGCATCGGCACAGGCCACCAGATAACGGTCAATCAGACTGGGCGCAACTTCCGGAAAGGAGGCAAATACAATCACAATCAGGCTGACATTGGCCGCGACAGGTTTAACCTTGTGATAACGGTCGGGACGGGTTAGCAGCGATTTACGTGGATGAATGGCGGTAATAATACCGAGTCCGGTGTTCGGATCGGCCTGCCATTTCACGCGGTCACCTGTGACCAGCGCTTCCAGATTGGTTCGGGTATGACAGCGCCATACACTGCCGACTTCAATCGGCTTCCAGAAAGGCTCTGGTTCACCTGCTGCAACGATAGGTTTACTCGGATGCTTTTCGGGCGCTGAGAGGGCTTGCACTTCAAGCTGACGGCCATAATGTTGCACCACCAGGCCTTCTAAATCATTTGAAGTGTCGAGTTCTTCTTGACGTGTTTGATGTTGTTTCTGAATGCGACGTTGCTGCTGTTCAGTTAAACGACGTTTACGAATTAAAGCCATTCATATCCTAAAAAAAGCATGGACTAAGAATGGCAAAAATAGCATGAAGCGGGGTAGGAGTTACAGCCAAGTTGCAATAAATTTGCTACTATAGCGGTTTTTAAGCCCAATAAGATTGCACATTTATGAGCAGCACCCCTGATACCCGCTTGATTTGGATTGACCTGGAAATGACAGGTCTGGATACGGATAACGATCAAATTATTGAAGTTGCAACAATTGTGACTGACGATAACCTGAATATTCTGGCGGAAGGTCCGGTGTTGGCTGTGCATCAGTCGGATCGCGTGTTAAATGCAATGGATGAATGGAATACGCGTCAACATGGTCAATCGGGTCTGATCGAACGGGTACGCCGCAGTAAATTGACCGCACAAGATGCCGAACAGCAAACCCTGGAATTCCTGAAAAAATGGGTCAATCCAAAATCATCACCGATGTGTGGTAACTCCATTTGTCAGGATCGCCGTTTCTTGCACCGTTTAATGCCGGAAATGGAACAGTACTTCCATTACCGTAATCTGGATGTGTCTTCAGTGAAAGAGCTGGCAAAACGCTGGCGCCCGGAAATTATGAGCGGCTTGAAAAAGAATGCCTCACATTTGGCGATGGATGACATCCGTGATTCGATTGCCGAACTGAAATACTATCGTGAATACTTCTTTATCATGAATAAATAAAGCAGTGTTGATAGATGAATAGAAAAGGGGCGAAAAGCCCACTACTGTCCCATAGTTTGCTTTAAATAAAAAAACCTGAGTCTAAATAGTTAAAATATAAGTGCAAACAAACACTTTAACTATAAAGGACTCAGGTTTTGTCACATCAGA